>JBOHBL010000884.1:0-2873 GCA_050698295.1 Rubrobacteraceae bacterium
ACCGACAGGGAGGTGGAAGAATATGAAAGCCGTACTATTCCCCGGCGACAAAGAAGTTCGCGTAGTCAACGACCACCCGGATCCCAGCCCCGGCCTCGGCGAAGTCCTCATAAAGACCCGCGCCTCCGCCATATGCCGCAGCGACATGCACCTCTATCACGGCAACGCTGTCGTCGGCGGCGAGGCGGCTGGCACGGGCACGATCGTCCCCGGCCACGAACCCGCCGGAGAAGTCGTCGAGCTCGGCGAAGGCGCGTCCGGGGTCGAGGTTGGCGACCGGGTGGCCGTGTACCTCGCTATAGGCTGTGGACATTGCGAGTACTGCCTGAGCGGATACCGGATGCTCTGCCCCGACGTGAACATGCTCGGCTTCGACCTCGACGGCGGAAACGCCGACTACGTGGTGGTACCCGCCGTGAACTGCGTCAAGTTGCCGGATGAGATCTCGTATGAGGCCGGAGCCGTGATGACCGACATGATCGGGACCCAATACCACACGCAGAAGAGGCTCGATGTCTCCGGCGCCACGACGGTCGCCGTCTTCGGCCTCGGCCCGATGGGCGCCGCCGCGGTCCTCATAGGCAAGGCCCGCGGCGCCAGGGTCGTCGCCGTCGATGTCCTCGACTCTCGTCTCGATATGGCGAGGGATCTCGGCGCGGATGAAGTCGTAAACAGCAACGAAGGGGATCCGGTCGAGAGCCTGCGGGATCTCACGCGTGGCATCAGCGTGGACGTCGCCATCGACTGCTCGGGTGCTCCTCCCGCGCAGAACGCGGCCCTCGACGCCACGCGCGCGATGGGGTCGGTCGCCTTCGTCGGGGAGTCTTCGGAGACCACCATAAACCCGAGCGATCAGATGATAAGGAAGGTTCTCAACGTCATCGGCGCCTGGTACTTCCCGCTGGGCGAGTTTCCAGAGATAGCCCGCTTCGTGGTGGATAACGAGGTGCCGGTCGAGAAGATGATCTCTCACCGATTTTCGCTCGACGAGGCTCCCGAAGCCTTCCGCATGTTCGACGAGCACGAGACGGAGAAGGCCGTCTTCGTGTGGGATTGAGACGCTATGGCCGAAGGAGGATAGACGGTGGAGTCTGGAATGTATCCACATCTTCTCAGCCCTTTTAGGATCCGCGACGTAGAGCTGCGCAACCGTTTCGTCTTCCAGCCGCATTTCACGGCGCTGGGAACGAGGGACGGAATGCCGTCCGAAGATCACGTCGCGTACCACGAGGAGCGGGCGCGCGGCGGGGTGGGCCTCATCGTCTTCGAGAGCCAGGCTATTCACCCTTCTGGAAAGATGTCCCGGCACTTCGTCAACGCGTGGAACCCGAAGGTTCTGCCGATGTATCGGAGGATCACCGATGGGGTGCATCGTCATGGGGCCAGGATCTTCGGCCAGTTGACGCACGGCGGTCACACCTCTCTGGAATATCCTCCTCCCATCATGTGGGCTCCCACCCAGATGCCGGAGCCTTCGAGCAACTTCTCGACGAAGGCGATGGATCATAACGACATAAAGGCCACCATTGACGGTTTCGCCGCCTCCGCCAGAAACGCGATGGAGGGCGGGTTTGACGGGGTGGAGGTGAAGGTGGGCCACGACGGACTACTGCGGACCTTCGCTTCGCCGTATTTCAACCATCGAACCGACAAATATGGAGGATCGTTCGAAAATCGGATGCGGTTGCCGGTCGAGGTTTTGGAGGCCATAAAAGAAGCGACCTCCGAAGATTTTCCGGTGGGGGTCAGGATCTGCCTGCACGAGTACACGGCTTGGGGGTACGAACTCGAATACGGCCTCCGGATGGCCGAATATATGGAGAAGACCGAAGCCGTGGATTACTTCAACTGCGATGCCGGATCTTTCTCCAGTTATTGGATGGAGATTCCTCCGTTCGCCATACCGGAGGGATACTTCCAGGAACTCAACGTCGGGTTGAAAAAGAACACCGACCTGCCGGTCATCGCGTTCGGCCGGATCAAACGTCCGGAGTTGGCCGAGAAGATCCTGGCCGACGGCGAGGCGGATCTCATCGGGATGGCGAGGCAACTGATCGCGGACCCCGACACTCCCAACAAGCTCGAAGCGGGCGACGCGGAGATGGTCCGGTACTGCATAGGGAGCAACGATTCCTGCATACATCAAGTCGGCCAGCAGAAGCCGATCCGGTGCGACCACAACCCGGCGGCGGGTCGCGAGCGAAGGTACAGCGAAAGAGACTTGCCGCCCGTGAAAGAATCGAGAACGGTCGTCGTGGTCGGGGGAGGTCCCGTCGGACTCAAGGTGGCCGAGATAGCCGCCAGGCGCGGGCATCGAGTAACCCTGCTCGAACGGAACGAAGAACTCGGAGGACAGGTTCGGCTCGCCGCCAGACAACCCATGCACGGCGAGATCATGGACGTCGTGGTCTACTTGGAAAAGGCGGTCGAGCGTTACGGGGTGGAAGTCAAGCTGGGGATCGAAGCAGACGCCGAGCAGCTCGCCCAACTCGGCGCCGACGACATCGTCGTAGCGACCGGATCCCGCCCCAACCTCCCGTCAAACGGGCGTGCCACGTCGCGAGACCCGGATGAACTTGCCCGTTCTCTTGGTCGGCATCCCCGGCACGAGGTTCCTGGGCTGGATCTCGAACACGTCTTCTCGTCGGACGAGGTATTGTCGGGTGCGAATCTGCCCGGCGGGAAAGTCCTCCTGGTGGACGGCAACGGGCATTGGGAGGCGGCGGGAACGGCGGAGTATCTCGTGGAAGCCGGCTATGAAGTCGAAGTCATTACCTCGGGAGAGGTAGTCGGAGCCGACCTGGAGGGCATGAACAAAGCCCTGTTTTACCAGCGAGCGGGGAAGAGGGGAACGAAACTGACTCCCTTCACTC
>JBOHBL010000885.1:0-2754 GCA_050698295.1 Rubrobacteraceae bacterium
GTCGACCGGCATCGTCCATCCCGGCAGGGCCGGTTCCGCCTCAGCCACATCGCCGGCCCGATAGACCGTCGGTCGATCCGGGTCACTGGCGCGGTAGACGCGCGCGACTCGCTCGCGCAGCACGTCCACGTCCCACACGACCAGGGTACCGGCGGCGAAGTAATCCGCGCGCTTCTCCGCCAACTCCCGCTCGGCCCTCTCCCCATAGTCGCCGTCGCTTCGCACCTCCACGGCGAAGACCGGGGCGCCGTCCATGAACCGCCCGCCCTGTAAGGGGCCGGGATGGAAAGCCGCGTCTGGGCTGAACGAGCCGCGATTCGGCAGGTCCACCAGGAAACCGACGTTGTCGGGGAAGGCATAGCCGCGTCCGGCAAGCCGCTCGTAATCGTCGAGGCTCCTGTGTATCCGACCGCCCGATCTGCCCGGGATCCCACCCGTCGGCGACATGAGTACCACCTCCCCACCAACGAGCTCAGCCTTGCCGTTCTCCGGAACCCTGTACAGGTCTTCGGGCGTCGCCCTGGCGCGTGGACGCATGAACCTCTCCTTCCGCCAAACGCTCGCCGTCATTATACCGGGGTCCAATCCGCGAGCAACCCGGACTGTCGCGCCGCCTGAGTTATGAGGGCGAACCGCTCACCCCCGCTCCTCCAGCAACACCGCCTGGCTGTCCAGAGGCTCTTCGCCCTCCGGTGGCCGCAGGCGCTCGAAGGAGCCGTCCCGCCTCAGTTCCCAGGAGTTGGCGGTGTCGGCGAGCTGGAGGTCGAGGATGCGCCGGACTTTTTGGCGATGCGCCTCTTCGCGAAGCGGGAAGAGCTGCTCGACGCGCCGGTCGAGGTTGCGCTGCATGAGGTCGGCGCTTCCCAGGTAGACTTTCGCCTCGTCGTCCTCGCCGAAGGCGAAGATGCGGGCGTGTTCGAGGAAGCGTCCCACGAGCGAGACGACCCGGATGTTGTCGCTGACGCCTTCGATGCCGGGTCTGAGGCAGCAGATGCCGCGGATGACGAGTTCGATCTTCACCCCGGCCTGGGACGCTTCGTAGAGGGCTTCGATGATCCTGGGGTCCGTGAGAGCGTTCGTCTTGGCTGTGATCCTGGCGGTTTCCCCGGCTCGCGCCTTTTGGGTCTGATCTTCGATCATGGCGAGGATGCCCTCCCGTATCCCGAGCGGCGCGACCATGAGCTCCTGGTATTCTTCCTGCTCGGAGTACCCGGTGAGGTGATTGAAGAGGTCCGAGACGTCCTCGGCAAGCGCGGGGTCGTCGGTGAAGTACGAGAAGTCGGTGTACACGCGGGCGGTCGAGGGGTTGTAGTTCCCGGTCCCGAGGTGGATGTACCTGCGTAGGCCGTTCCCCTCTCTCCTCACGACGAGACACAGCTTGGCGTGGGTTTTCAGACCGACGAGACCATATGCGACGTGGACGCCCTGAGATTCGAGCATCCTGGCCCATCCGATGTTCGGCTGCTCGTCGAAGCGGGCCTTCAGTTCCACGAGGACGGCGACCTGGGTCTGTTCGTCGCGGGCGTCGGAGAGCGCGTTGACTATCGGGGAGTTGGAACCCACGCGGTAGAGGGTCTGTTTTATGGCCAGGACGTCCGGGTCGGAGGCGGCCGCCCGCACCATCTCGACGACGGGCGCGAAGGACTCGTAGGGATGATAGAGGAGGATGTCCCCCTGGCGGACCGCCTGCGTGATCGAACGCGCGTTCCGGATCTCCCGCGGCACCTTCGGCGTCACCGGAGGATAGAGGAGTTCGGGACGGTCGAGGTGCGTGAGCTCTTCGAGGTCCGCCAGCCCGAGCGGCTCCGGAACCGAATAGACTGCTCCCTCGCCTATTCGAAGGTTCTCCAAGAGCCACTCGCGCAGCTCGTCCGGCACCGTATCCGTCACGACGAGCCTCACGCCCTGGCCGAACCAGCGGCCCGCGAGTTCGTCCTCTATCGCCTGGAGGAGGTCCGAAGCCTCGTCTTCCTCGATCACGAAGTCCGCGTTTCGCGTGACCTGAAAGACGTAGCTCGCGGCGACGTTTTTTCCCGGAAACAACTCGTCGAGGTTCGCCGCGATGACCTCCTCGATCCTCACGAGCCGCATCTCCGGCCTCCCGCCGTCCTCCGGCTCCCTGTCCGGCAACCTCATGAAACGCCCGATAGTCGTCGGGACCTTGACCCGCGCCGAAACGTTCCTCCCCCTGTCCTCGATGACTACGAGCAAATTCAAAGAGAGGTTCGAGATATGCGGAAAAGGATGCGCCGGGTCGATGGCGAGCGGTGTGAGGACGGGAAGGACTTCGCGGGCGAAGCGTTCGCGAAGCTCCCGTTTCTCGGCGGCCCGCAGCTTCTTGTGCGAGACGACCCTCACCCCCTCGTCTTCCAGCTCCGAGAGGATCTCCGAGAGCGCGCGACGCTGTTCCTCGAAGAAGCGCTTTGTGTGTTCCCGAATACGGGCGAGTTGTTCCTCGGGGGTCATCCCGTCGGGAACGGGATTCGGAAGCTCCGCGACGACCTGCTGCTGCAACCCGGCGACCCGGATCATGAAGAACTCGTCGAGGTTCGTCTCGGTTATGGAGATGAACCGGATCCTCTCCAGCAGAGGATGCCGCTCGTCGAAAGCCTGCGCCAGGACCCGGTCGTTGAAACCGAGCCAGGAAAGCTCCCGGTTTATGTACAACGACGGGTCCGAAAGGTTCGGCCTGCGAACCGTGTCCGTCATATTTCTCTCCCTTCCGAGAGGTACATCAAAGCGCCCTCCCTGATC
>JBOHBL010000886.1:0-6499 GCA_050698295.1 Rubrobacteraceae bacterium
GTCCAGGACCGTGTCGCGGTCGGCCATCAGGACGGGGGGACCGGCTCGGCGCCAACCTGCCGGGTCTCCTCGCCCGCGGTGACGAGTTGCAGTTCCTGGGGGACCTCCAGGTTGTAGAGTCCGGCGGCGTTGAGGCCGAGGACCTTGCGCTTGACGTCCGGTGTGATCTCGGCGTAGTCCGAGAACTCCGCGTCCTCCGGATAGTCGAAGTCCACGAACTTCTCCACAAGCCACTTGGGCTGCCAGAGCGCGTAGTCGGATGCGAAGAGGATCTTGTCCTCGCCGATCCAGTACAGAAGCTCGCCGATGATCTGGGCGAAATACCTCGGCTTGGCGTGGATGAACGGCATCGCCACCGCGAGCCCGCCGTAGACGTTGGGCTCCTGCGTCCCGATCCAGCAGAAGTCCTCCAGCCTCGGCAAGCCGACGTGCTCGACGATGAAGTTGAGGTCCGGGAACATCGTCGCGATGCGGTCCACGTCCGCCACGTCGAAAGCGTCGCGGTTGAGCGGCCAGATCGTCGGCCCCTTGTGGACGTGGATGTTCTTTATCCCGAGCTCCTCGCACTTCTCGAGGTGCCTGACCGACCACTCGTCGTCGAGCTTCCAGCCCCTCGACTCGCCCTTCCACTCGGCGGTGTATAGCTTGACGCCCTTGAGGTTGTACTGCGCGTGGTCGCGCTCGAGCTGCTCCAGACCCCGCTGCTCGTTCCTCGGGTCGAAGGAGCCGTTGGTGATGAACTTGCCCGGATGCTTCTCCGCGAGCTTCGCGTTGCGCTCCAGGGTGTTGAACCCGTTGTCGTAGAAGTCCGTGAGATATGTGGACTGGAAGATCCCCACATCCACGTGTCCCACCTCGAAGAGGTCGTGGATTATGTCCTCTTCGGAGTACTTGCGGTACTTCTCGTATGACCAGGTGTACTCATCGGGGGAGAGGTTCGCGTGGTAGTCGTAGAAGCAACTGATGAACCCTTCGCCGTACTTGTTCGTGGTATTCTCCGGGCTGGCGTCCCAGAAGTGGATGTGCTCGTCCACCACGAAATACTTCTCGCCGTCTTTTTCGTACAAAAGAAAACTCCTCCTATCCCTTCGGTGGTTCAAGAGAAACGTCCATACTCCGTCGCGTCCTGATGGACCTCCTTTCCCGTATGCAAGCCCTAACCCGTAATACTACAGCCGCCCCGGATTTCGGGCAAGGCATAAATCGCGGCGACGCGGCAAGTTCCCCGCAGGTTGGAATTTCCTTAGACGCTGATGCATTGACGCGGATCTTTCAGTAACGTAAATTACGTTCGCGCTCCCGCCGAGGGAGCGCGAGGCTTTGCGGGTAGCGAAAAGGAGGTAGCGACGATGGGCAGCGAAGGACCGGCGGCGATGGTGTTTGCCGCGCCGGGGCGTTACGTGCAGGGACGGGGAGCTATCGGCGGACTTGCCGGGGAACTCGAGAACCTCGGGGCGAAGAAGCCGTTGATCCTCTGCGACTCCGTCGTCAGGGAGGCGGTCGGGGAGGAGGCGCTCGGTGTGTCCGGGGCGATTCAGGTGGACTTCAACGGCGAATGCTCGCCCGGTGAGATCGACCGCGTCGCAAAGTCGGCGAAGGACGGCGGCGCGGACGCCGTGGTCGGGGTCGGCGGCGGGAAGACGATGGACACGGCGAAGGCGGTGGCGCATCCGGCGGAATTGCCGCTCGTGATCGTCCCGACCATCGCCTCGACCGACGCCCCGACGAGCGCGGTCTCGGTCGTCTATGACGACGACGGGTCGTTCAAGGAGTACCGCTTCTTCGGAAAGAACCCGAACGTCGTCATAGTGGACACCGCCGTCATCGCCCGCGCCCCGGTTCGCTTCCTCGTCGCGGGCATCGGGGACGGACTCTCGACGTACTTCGAGGCGGACACGTCCTCGACGACGCGCAAGCCGGCGATGGCCGGGGGCGCGCCCCTCTCCGCCGCCCTCACGCTCGCGAGGCTCTGCTACGACACGCTCCTCGAGCACGGCGTCGCGGCGAGGCTCGCCGTCGAGAAGCAGGCCGTCACCCCGGCGGTCGAGAAGGTCGTCGAGGCGAACACGCTGCTTTCCGGCCTCGGGTTCGAGTCGGGTGGGCTTGCGGCGGCGCACTCGATCCACAACGGCCTCACCGCGCTTCCCGGCACGCACCATTTCTGGCACGGTGAGAAGGTCGCGTTCGGGGTCATTACGATGCTCGTGCTCGAGGACGGCCCCGCCGAGGTTCTGGAGGAGGTCGTTGACTTCTGCCTCGCCGTCGGGCTTCCGGTCGCGCTCTCGGACATCGGGCTCGAGGATGCGGGCCGGAGCGACCTCGAAACCGTCGCGGCGGCGGCGTGCATCGAGGGCGAGACCATCCACAACGAGCCGTTCGACGTGTACCCGGAGATGGTCGTGGACGCCATGATCTCCGCCGACGCCTTCGGACGCGAGCGGCGCGCGATGATGGAAGGCTCGGCGCGCTTGCCCGTGGTGGCGCATTGAAGCGGTTTTCGCAGAAGATCAATTATTCTGCGAAAACCGCGCAATCAGCAATCGACTTTTTGCTTTTGCTGGCGACTCCTTAAAAAGGAACCGACCCGGCGCTGGGAGGACGGTAGCGCCGGGTCGAAGGAGTGTGCGGGGATGAGCTAAGGTTCAGCGTCCGCGGCGGACGGCGATGACGCATGCCGCGCCGATCAGGGCCGTCCCGAGAAGCATCGGAGCGACACCGAAGCCGCCCGTCGTCGGGAGGAGGTCTATTCCGTCGTCGGGCTCCTGGGTGTCGGACAGGACGCGGGGGGAGTCGGGGTCGCCGGATGGCGTGCCTGGAGGATCGCTCGGAGGGCCGCCTGGCGGGTCGTCCGGCGGCGGGCCGTTGGTTTGTGTCGGCGGATCGTATTGCGCGTCGAAGGGCGTTTGCGCGTGAGCGGCCGCCGTGCTCCAGAGAAGGCAGGCCAGGATCGCAAGAATAGCAATCTGTAAAGTTCTTCTCGTGTGCGTCTTCTGAGAGGTTTTGCTCATCCCCATCCACTTTCCGTTAGACTGATGATTACGAAACCATTCTAACCTAGCTCCACTTCCAATTGCTCTATCGAAACACCTCAAGCGCACGCAAAGTGAACGAAAGTGTGTTGCGGTATTAAGCCGAAAACTATACGAAAGTGCTAGAGTATGTTAACGTGACGGGATGAGAGGCGGAAACCACGGTCACGAGAGTTGATGTCGTCGTTGTCGAGCGGGACGTTTGGGGAGAGATTTCTTGGTGCAGCGCGTTGTAGATGAGAGGTCTAAGCGACTTGGGCTCGTGTGGCTTCACTGTCCGTATCCGGTGCTGGCGCGTGGTTTGATCGGCGCTTTGTCCGGCGAGGCGCTCGTGCATCACGGGGCGGCGCCGCCGAAGGAGGGCGAGCCGTCTTGCGCGCTGGTCTGCGCGAACGCCGAGGAGGAGGTCGAGCGGAAGGTGCGGGAGGCCAGGACCCTGGCTCCGGCGGCTCCTGTTCTGGTGTTCGGGTTGAGCAGCGACCTGACTCTGGTGCGGGCGGCGCTCCGGGCGGGGGCCAGAGGCTTCGTCCACACGGGCATGGAGTCTTCCCAGATCGCGCGCGCCCTGTCCGTGGCGGCGAAGGGGGAAGTCGTGATCCCGCGCGACCTCCTCAAGGACCTCGTCGCCGACGAGGCGCCGGTCGACCTCAGCGGGCTAACGCCGCGGCAGCGTGAGATCCTGCTCCTCGTCGTGGAGGGGATGACGAACGCGCAGATCGGGAGCACACTCTACCTCTCGGAGTCGACGATCAAACAGCACCTCCGCGCCGCTTTCAAAACGCTCAAGGTCAAGAACCGAACCGAGGCCGCAAGGCTGCTGCGCGAAAAACTCTGAGGCTCAATCGCCCTCTCGTTGTTCTTCGAGTCGCTCCTCCACCCGTGAGACGCTGTCCTGGATCGCGCGGTCGAGGGGGCTCAGTCGCAGGGCCTCCTCGTAAAGTTCCAGGGCGCGCTCCGGACTGCCGAGCCGCTCGTAGAAGCCCGCCAGGAGGACGTAGGCGGCGTAGTGTTCGGGGTTCAGGCTGACCTCGCGCGCGTAAGCCTGCGTGGCGCGGGGGATGTCCCCGATTTGGATCGCCAACTCGGCTTCGCGCCGGGCCAGCTCCGGAGCGAGCGGGTTGAACCGCTGGGCCAGCTCTATCTTGCTCAACGACTCCCAGGGGTTGTCTGCGCCTGCGGCGCTCTGGCGCAGGTTGTCGGCCACATAAAGGGGCGTCACGGTGACCGCCATGAGAAAGGCGATGCCGACCCCCGCCAGCCTCAGCTCGGAGGAGGCGAAGTCGTCCGCCTCTCGGGCGGGGCGTTCCCACGGCGCGACGAGCATCGCCAGGTAGATCACGGCGGGCAGCGTCACCGCCGGGATCTGCCAGAACCATTCGGCGCTCGAATGAACGAACCAGTAGGTGACGGCGGCGAGCATCGCCCCGACCTGAGCCTTGCCCTCGGCGTTGAGCTTCCTGAACCTGCTCCACAGCCCCGCCGCGACGCAGACTCCCAAAAACCCGAAGAACATAGCGCCGCCGACAATCCCCCGCTCGGCCAGCACCTCCAGCGGCAGGTTGTGCGGCTGATGCACGTACCCGATAGGTTGAGTCCGCTCCTGATAGAAAGTCGCCTCGTAGTTGTGAGTCCCGACGCCCAGGATCGGGTTGGAAGCAAAGTCGCGCCACGCCACCTCCCAGAGCGTGTACCGCCCGGATCCCCCGGCGCTCAGGTAACGGCTCTCGTCCTGCCCGCCCGTGTCGTCGCTCCTGAACGCCTCCCACCTCTCCTGGCCCCAGACAACGGGGTCGCCCTCCCGCTCGACGAAAGAGATCCCGCCGACCACAATCCACGAGACGACGACGACCGCCGCCGCTATCCCGCCGGCCCGCGCGAGGATGTCCGGTGGCCTCCACCTCCGGTCCACGAGCCCCCAGGAAAGACCGTACAGGCCCACCACGAGCGTCGTCAGCCAGATGGTGGATGTGGCCCGCTCGATGGCCGGCTCCGGAGAGCCTTCGTTGAGGAACTGGAGGTAGACCTCGTTGAGGCCGGGGAAAGCGATGAGCGTGGCCGCGGCGACCGGAAGAAACGCCATGAGACCCCGCAACCGCTGGCCGGAGAAAAGGAAGAAGACCGGCAGCGAGACGGCCATCGCCACCAGAGCGCCGCGGGACTGGGTCAGCACGGCGACCTCCGCGCCGAGGACCGCCCCCGCCAGCGCGAGCCCGCGGAGGACCGGGGAAATCCTCCGCGACCCTGCCGCGTAGATGCCGACCCAGAACGGAACCAGCAGGAAGGCGGCCTGGCCGTTGTAGTAGCCCACCGACCCGAGCAGGCGCTCGTTGCGAAAGAGGTCCTCGATGCCGGAGGCAATCATGAAAGCCGCGACGAGGCCCGGACCGATGGCGGATGCGACGAGGACCCGGCGCCTCGAAGCGCCCAGCGCGACAAAGCTTATGACGAGCCAGAAGGCCAGCAGGTAGAAAAGCGTCAGGCCCGCTCCGAGCCACGCGTCGCCCCGGTTCGCCGACCACATGAGCGAGGCGAAAGTCCAGGCCGCGTAGCCGATGAACACGCTGGTCGAGGCCGCGCTCCACCACGAACTCGCGCCTCCGAGCGCGCCGCCCACCGCCGCCACAAGCATCAACGCCGCGAGGACGAAGGCCGCAAGGCCCCAGTCGCCGACGAAATAGCCTCCATAAGCGTGCCCCATCCACGAGGCGAGAAGGACGACGAGGATCAACGCGACAGTGGAGAACACTCGATAATGATCCAGAGGCTTCTTCTTGGAGATCCCCATCTTCTTCCCCGCTCGAATGCGTTACAATCTCGCCGAATCTTACACGCGAGCCGACCTCTCACACAACTCTACAGCGAAGACGCGGCCCGAATTTGGACTTTTGCTCCGAAGGCTAGTACACTTCACGTAACTACTGATTGGGGACGCCCGCGCTAAAACGATGATTACCGACTCTGAAAACAACGCTTACCGCGAAGAAACCAAAGACGAGTACGTCCTTTCTCTGGGGGAACTTCTCGGGGTCGTCTGGAAGCGGTTCTGGATCATCCTTCTGGTGACGATAGTGTTCATGGGGATGGCCGCCGGGTTTAGCTTCATCGAGGAGCCCGAGTATCAAGCCTCCATAAAGATACTGGTCGGCCAGGAATCGGAGGACAGTGAGGAGGCTTCCGCTCTCGGGGGCGCGGTGCAGGGACTTCAGGACGTGACCCTGACGATGGCGGAAGCCGTTGAGACCCGTTCGGTGGCCGAAGAGGTCATCGAGCGTCTGGACCTTCAGATGCCGCCGGGAGATTTCCTGACGCAACTGGACTCCGAGCCGGTCCCGAACACCCAGTTCATCGAGGTTACATACACGGATGGAAACCCGGAAGAGGCCAGCAGGGTCGCCAACACCATAGGGGAGGTGTTCTCTGAGAGGGTCTCCGACATAAGCCCGAACGCGGTGACGGCCACGGTGTGGGAC
>JBOHBL010000887.1:0-6212 GCA_050698295.1 Rubrobacteraceae bacterium
TCACCCTCATGCCCGCGATGGTGAGGAGCCACGCCCAGGCGCAGAATTACGAGGACGCGGAGATCGGGGAGAGGTTAGAAGACCTCACCGAGGAGAACGGGGTCAAGATCCTCACCTGGGTCTGGAACGCGGGCGCGATCGGAGCCCGGCGGGGAGACCCGATCCTTTCTCCCGAGGACGTGGAGTCGGGCACCGTCACCCGCGCCGCCGGACCGCGCGTCGAGCAGATGCTCGAAAGCGTCGGCTTCGGGCTTTCGAGCATGCCTTCCTCGGACATCTACAACGGGATGCAGACCGGCACGCTCGACAGCGCCATAACCTCGACCTCCTCTTTCAGCTCGTACCGGCTCCAGGAACAGGTCGAGGGATACACTTCGCCGACCGGAGACAACACCTTCTGGTTCATGTTCGAGCCGCTCATCATCGGGATGGATCAATTCGAGAGCCTCACCGACGAGCAGCAGGAGGTGGTCGAGGAGGTCGGAGAAGAGCTTCAGGAGTTCGCCTACACCGCCTCCGAGGAGGACGACATCCGCGTGGACGAGGAGTTCGAGCAAGCCGGGGTCAACGTCCAGCAGATGAGCGACGAGGACTTCGCCGGGTGGCAAGAAATCTCCGAGCCCGTGTGGGAGGACTTCGCCGAAGAAGTCGATGGCGGGCAGGAGCTTATAGAACTCGCCAGAGAAGTCCCGGAGGAGTAGGTGAGCGAGCCGGGTAGTCGAAAGTCTCTCTTCACGAGATCCGTCGAGAGGCTCTCAGAAGTGTCGGGGTACGTCAGCGGGGCTTTGATCCTGGCCTCGGTGCTTGTGATCTGCTACGGGGTTTTACTCCGGTACTTCCTCGGCGCCTCGACGATCTGGCAGACGGAACTATCGATCTACTTCCTGATGTTCGCCGCTTTCGTGGGCGGCGCCTACGGCCTCAAACACGGCGACCACGTGAGCATCGATCTGGTGGTCAACCGGTTCTCGGGCAGAACCAGAGTGGCCATAAACCTCGTCGCCGCGCTGATGGGGCTGGCCCTGATCATGGTGGTGGGGGTCATCGGTTTCGTGCTCTGGTGGGAGACGACGCTCGAAGGACGGCGTTCGGGGACCGCGTGGAACCCGCCGCTTACGTATCCGTACTTCATCATCCCGCTCGGGATGGGCCTCATCGCGCTCCAGTACCTCGTCATAGCCGCCGAGCTGTTCCAGAAGCTGCGCTCCGGCGACACCGAGGATCAGCAGCTATGAGCGGGCTTCTGATCGGGGCGATCATCTGCGTATTGCTCCTCGGGTTGCTCGCGCTCGGGATACCCGTAGCCTTCGCGCTGGGGCTCACCGCGATCATCGCCGTCGTCGTCTTTCTCACCCCGGCGCAGTTCGGCTACTTCTCGGAGTTCGTCTTCGGCTCGCTCAACGACTTCGCGCTGCTCTCGATACCCCTCTTTGTTTTGATGGGGGCCATCTTCGGCCAGTCGCAGGCGAGCCGGGATCTGCTCGAAGCGGCCCATGCGTGGTTCGGCAAGCTGCGAGGCGGACTCGCCATGAGCGCGGTCGTCGCCTGCGCGCTCTTCGCCGCGCTCACGGGTTCGAGTCCGGCTACATCGGCGGCGATTGGAAAGATCGCCATCCCCGAGATGCTCCGGCGAAACTACCCCAACGGCGTCGCCGCGGGCGCGATAGTCGCCGGTGGAACTTTGGGCATCCTCATCCCGCCGAGCGTCACTTTGATCCTCTACGGCATCTCCACGGAGTCGTCCATCGGGCAGCTCTTTCTGGGCGGCGTCGTGCCGGGCATCATGGTCACGCTGCTGTTCTGCGTCTGGATCCTGATCGCCATGACCATAAGCCGCTCGAACACCGGCATCGTCGCAAGCGCGATCCAGTCGAGCGACGAGAGTCCGCGGACCACGGAAGGTCCTTCGGAGATAGCGGAGTCGGAGAACCCCACCTGGAAGCACAGGTTCGGCATCCTGATAAAAGTCATCCCGTTCATCGTCCTGATCGCCTGCGTGCTGGGCACGCTCTACCTCGGGGTCGCGACTCCCAGCGAGGCCGCCGCCGTGGGCGCGCTGCTCGCGCTGATCCTGGTGGGCGTCCTCTACGGAATGCGGCCCGGAAACATAATGAGCGTGGCGCTCGAAACCACGCGCACCAGCACCATGATCCTCATGATCGTCGCGTTTTCGGCGGTGCTTGGACAGGTGCTCAGCTTCCTCAACGTCCCGCAGGACCTGGCGCAGCTCATCGCCGACCTCGACGTGAACCGCTGGGTGGTCTTCATCGCGATGAACCTGCTGTTCCTCGTACTCGGGTTCTTCGTCCCGCCGGTGGCGATCATACTCATCACCATGCCCGTCCTCTTTCCCATCATCACCGAGCTTGGCTTCAACCCGATATGGTTCGGCGTGGTGATGACGCTGAACATGGAGATGGGCCTCATAACCCCTCCCGTCGGATTGAATTTATACGTCGTGCAAGGCATCGCCCCCGACATGCCCACGAGGGACATCCTCTCGGGCTCTTTGCCGTACGTGCTCGTGCTGGCGGTCGGGATCGTGATCCTGTGCCTCTTCCCCGGCCTCGTGACCTGGCTGCCAAACCAGATGCTCGGGTGATGCCAAATCCGGTTTGATCACCGCCACGACTCGCGGCTTTGAGCCGCTCAGAATATCCCGGCCGCATCCAGCAGCACCCTCGCCGCCACGACGACCATAAAAACAGCGAAGGCTCGCTGGAGGAGAGCGTCGGAGAGGGGTTCTCGTATCTTCACGCCCAGCCACGCCCCGGCGATGGAGCCCAGGATCAGGGGCGGAAGCCCGGCGAGACGGTCGAAGCCGGTCGCGATGTAGCCGACCGAACCGACCACCCCGAGCGCGACGGTGACGGCGAGGCTCGTCGAGATCGCCGTCTTCGGAGAGATGCCGAAGCCCAGGATCATCATCGGTACCATCATCGCCGCGCCTCCTATCCCGATGAGCCCGGCGAGGGTCCCTATCCCCACCCCGGCGAACAGGGCCAGAGCCGGATTTATGCTCGCGGGCCGTACGCCCTCCCTCGAACCCCGACGGAAGGTCGGATAGGCGAGGACGAGGAGGAAACACGCGAAGACCACCTGAACCAGCGTCTCCGGCGAGAAGCGACTTATGAGGACCCCGATCAGGGTGGAAGGCGCGACGGTGCATGAAAAAAGCGCGGCGATTTTCATGTCAGGGGGAGATTGGCTCCTGAAACTCCGCGTCGCTCCCGAAAGCGCCGAGAAGACGATGATGACGAGGCTCGCGGCCACGGCTTCTTTTATGTCCCACCCCGCCCCGTAGACCAGCGCCGGCACGAAGACGCCCCCGCCGCCGACGCCGAACGCTGGATGGACTGGCAGGCGACGATGCTCTCGCCCGCCATGATGCCCGCTTTCTGGGGACTCGTCCGAACGCCGCCGGGAAAGAGGGACGAAGAAAAAATAGAAGCCTCCCGCAAACAGACCGAGAAAGCATGGGACATCCTCGAAGCGGAGATGGAAGGGCGCGACTACGTCGTCGGAAATTCACTCACCATCGCCGACATACCGCTCGGAGCCTCCATCCACCGTTGGCACGCGCTCGGAGTGGAAAGGGAGAACCGTCCGAACGTGGACGGGTGGTACGAGCGGCTGTGCGAGCGTCCGGCATTTCGGAGGAACGTCGTCGAGATACCGCTCACCTGAGTCAGAGTCGGCGTTCCGTTTTCGAAGCTAGCATGATCGGAGGGAATATCCGAGAACCAGCCAGGCGAGGCAGAACCACAGCGCCGGACCACTCGGGATGTTTCCGAAGCCGAGGAAAAACAAGGCTATGATCCCCGGCACGGCGAGAACGAGCAGCCATGCTCCGAGAAGAAGTGGAGTTCCGGCCCGCAACAAAGCGATCCCGAGCATCGCCGATCCGATTATCAGGAGGAGCGTCCCCAAAACCGTCCCCAGCAAGAAACCGATAAAGTCCGGCGTGGACTCTCCGACACCGCCCCCGTACCAGTAGTCGCCGATGTTGCCGAGGAGGTTGAGAATTAGCCCGGCGAAAGACAGATAAAAACCCCACCTCTCCAGCCGCCCGGCGACGCTTCGCCGACGGGCGTAAAGTCCGATCGAACCGAACAAGAACCCGAGGAACACGAGGAAGTACAGCTTGCCGTAAGTCGCATACACCACTTCCGGCGTCGCGAAACCGAAGAGAGGGATGAGCGCGTCGCTGAGCGCCGGCTCCCAGGGCGGAGGCGTTCCCTCCTCCGTCAGAGAATAGGCGGATGTCGTAAGCGGAGCGGTCACGATGCCGAGCGTACCGCCCGCCATTGCCGCGAGTCCGGCGTATCGAGGCCAAACCGAAGACGATCCGCTTTCGCTACCCATCAACCTCGACCTCCGCCGCTATCGTGACCGGAAGGTTCAGCGGCAGAGCCGAAACCCCTATGGCGGTGCGGGCGTGCATACCAACCTCCGGGCCATACACAGACAGGATCACCTCCGAGAAGCCGTTGATAACGTTCGTAGTCCCCGCGAAGCCCGGCGCCGCGTTGACCAGTCCGTGAACCACGAGCCACGCGCTCACCCGGTCGAGGTCTCCGAGTTCCCTTTTGAGGCTTCCGAGCACCGAGAGCGCGGTGAGGCGAGCGGCCTCATAGCCCTCCTCCGGCGAGACTTCCTCTCCCACCTTCCCGAACGGCCCGGCGGGTGAGCCGTCCGGGGCGAGGGGGCCGTGGCCGGAGACGTACGCTCGTTCGCCACGAGTTCGCACCCAGGCAAAGGGGAGTTCCACTCCCGGCGGGAGCTTGACCGGCTCGGGGAGCGCGAGACCAAGTTCTTCCAGCTTCGCTTCGATCTTCATCTATGCAGCCTCCTTCCTTTTTCTTTCATGACGAGGTTACCGTACAGACACGGTTTGCTCGACCGGGACGTGCCCTTCGGAAGCTCTCGAACCCTCGCGTCTCCTTTCCTCGTCGGACATCGCGAGCACTTTCAGGCCGACCCATCCGAAACCGACGGCGACCATGAGCAAGCTGCCCACTTCGATGATCTTGCCGCCGGGACTGAAAGTGTCGGTCACCACGCCGACGACGATCACGCCCGTCACCCACAGCGCCGCCGCCCGAGCCCGCCGGAGGGCGACCGCAAGGAGGATGAGGCCGATGACCCAGCCGCCAAACAGCGACAGCGCGACCACGGTGAACTCCGGGCTCGCGGTCATTCGTTCGCTGAGGGCAGCCATTTGTTCCATATCGGCGCCTTCACCGGACATCCACAGGTGAACCGTGGTGAAGCCGCTCAACACGGCGGTGGCGATGTATCCGGTGAGAGCCAGCGCGCCGCCGACGTGTCCGAGGACGACACCGCGTCCGCAGAAGTTTCAGCAGACCGAAGAGGGTCGGGACGAACAGGGGCGCGGCCGGAAAGCGAAGGAAGAAAGTCGCGGCGGCGTATCCCGGAGCTTCGGCGAACGAAAGGATACGCGCCTCCGCGTCGTTCGCGGTGCCCGGATCTATCACGACCGCCAGGAGGGTGGTGATCGGGAAAAGGATCAGGCCCAGTCCGGCCACGCCGCGGCGGAAGTCGTCCGCGTCGTTGATTTTCGGCATCGAAGCTCCTTCTCGAAAGGGCGATCGGGAAGCGATATCCCGACCGCCCTCGTCCGCTCAAACCGCGGGTCGGGGTTCCGTGGCTTCGACTTTTTGCCGGGAGTACAAACCGTATCCGAGCCACGCCCACGCGACGCCGAAGAGCGCCATCCCGCCGATGAACGACCATTCGGGTCCGCCGAGGGCGAAGAGGGATGAGATCATGAGTATCGGGACGACGATGAGCATGAAGGCCGCGCCCTTCGGCAAACCTCCCGTTCGATAAACGCCTATGCCGAAGAGGATCGAGCCGAGCATGAGCAAAAGCACCATCGGGTGGATGATGTCGAGTACGGAGACACCCGCGCCGCCGAGCGTCGTCTCGCTTATGATGATGCCGAGGCCGCCGATGGCTGTGAGCGCGAAGACGACGGCGCAGATCCACAACCCCGCCTTGCCAACGACCCCGAAGTTCCCATTTCCCCGGAGGTACGCGAAAAGCCCGAGCATGCCGACGGCGAGGACGGCGTTCGGCGGGGCGTTGAAGACGTGGTAGATCGCGTGTCCGGCGGAGTCGCTGACGCTCCCGGCGGCGAACCTCACGACGAGCGCGCTCCCGAGCGCGTACACGACGAAGAGCACGCC
>JBOHBL010000888.1:0-4932 GCA_050698295.1 Rubrobacteraceae bacterium
GAAGTCGCCTTCGTCGTCGCCGCTGATAAATACGTCGCGCAAGACGCCCTCGAACTCATCGAGGTGGACTACGAGGAGCTTCCGGTCATAACGGACTCTCGCAAGTCGCTCGACGCGGACGCGCCCGTCATCCGGGACGACAAGGAAGGGAAAGAAGACAACTTCATCTTCGCCTGGGACGCGGGGGACAGCGAGGCGACGGAGAGGGCTTTCCGCGAGGCTGAGGTGACGGTCAAACAGGATATGTACTATCCGCGCTGCCACCCCGCCCCGATGGAGACGTGCGGCGCCGTCGCCGACTACGACGTCTCGACCGGGCAGATGACCATTCATATGACCTCGCAGGCGCCGCATGCCCACCGGACTTTGTTCGCGATCGTCTCCGGGCTTCCGGAGCATCAAATACGGATAATCTCGCCGGACATCGGCGGGGGATTCGGGAACAAGGTGCCGATTTATCCGGGCTATGTGTGCGCCGCTGTGGCTTCGCTCGTGATCGGTTGCCCGGTGAAGTGGATGGAGAGCCGCTCGGAGAATTTGATGAGCACCTCCTTCGCCCGCGACTACCACATGACGGGTGAGATCGCCGCGACGAAGGACGGGAAGATATTGGGGGTTCGATCCACCATCCTCGCCGACCACGGCGCTTTCAACGCCCACGCCCAGCCGGGCGAACAATACCCGGTCGGCTTCTTCCCGATCTTCACGAGCTGCTACGACATCCCGGCGGCGTACTCCGAAGCCACCGGCGTGTACTCGAACAAAGCCCCCGGCGGCATCGCGTACCGCTGCTCGTTCCGCGTCACCGAGGCGATATACCTCATGGAGCGGACGATGGACGTTTTGGCGGACGAACTCGACATGGACCCCGTCGAGCTTCGGAGAAAGAACTTCGTCAAGAAGGAGCAGATGCCGTATGTCTCGGTCATGGGCTGGGAATACGACGGCGGAGACTATGACGGAGCTTTGGACGAGGCGCTCCGCATCGCAGGCTACGAGGATCTTCTCGAAGAGCAAAAACAAGCTCGCGAAGAAGGGCGCATCATGGGGATCGGGTTCTCGACGTTCACCGAGATAGTGGGCGCGGGGCCGGGCAAGAAGTGCCACATCGCCGGCATCGAGATGTTCGACTCGGCGGAACTTCGCCTCCATCCCACGGGCAAAGCTATTTTGAAACTCGGTGTGAAGTCGCAGGGACAGGGTCATGAGACTACGTTCGCGCAAATTGTCGCTCGGGAACTCGGCATCCCGGCTGAGAACGTCGAGGTGAAAGAGGGCGACACGGACAACACGCCGTTCGGGCTTGGGACGTACGCGAGCCGTTCGACGCCGGTGTGCGGGGCGGCGACCTCCATCGTCGGAACGAAGGTGCGGGAGAAGGCGAAGAAGATCGCCGCTCACATGCTCGAGGCCGCCGTGGACGACCTCGAATGGACGGGCGAGCGCTTCCAGGTCAAAGGCTCCCCCGACCGCGGCGCGAACATGGAGGAAATTTCCTTCGCCGCATACACGAACGTCCCCGACGGCGAAGAAGCCGGCCTCGAAGGCGTCACATACTACGACCCGCCGGAGATGACGTACCCCTTCGGAGCATACATATGCGTCGTCGAGATAGACAAGGGAACCGGACAAATAGAAGTCAAGCGCTTCATCGCGGTGGACGATTGCGGGGTGCGGATAAACCCGATGATCGTCGAGGGGCAAATGCACGGCGGTCTCGCCTCGGGCATCGGCACCGCGCTCATGGAGGTCATCGAATTCGACGAGGACGGCAACCATCTCAATTCCAGCTTCATGGACTACCTCATGCTCACCTCGATGGAGTCCCCGAAATACGAGCTCGGCGAGTTCGTAACGCCGTCCACGCACCATCCACTCGGAGCGCGTGGCGTCGCCGAGTCCCCGACGGTCGGCTCTCCCCCGGCGGTCGTCAACGCCGTAGTGGACGCGCTTTCGCCATACGGGGTGCGGCACATGGACATGCCTTTGACGGCGAGCAAAGTCTGGGAGTCGCTTCGCTCCGGGGAGTGGGGAGTAGGGAGTGGGGAGTAGGGAAACACGGCGGGGCGGCGAAGCGTCCGCCGCCAAAGCCCCGGTCGAGTCCGGCGAGAGTTCGTCGGGAGGGGAGACGAAAGTGTCAGGGGAGAGCGAGTCGAGAGCATCCCTACTCCCCACTCCCCAAGCGGAGCGAAGCGA
This sequence comes from Rubrobacteraceae bacterium, assembly GCA_050698295.1. Lineage (GTDB taxonomy): Bacteria > Actinomycetota > Rubrobacteria > Rubrobacterales > Rubrobacteraceae > JACCWD01. Next base: position 2,197 of record JBOHBL010000888.1, read on the forward strand.
CGCGCCTCCCCACTCCCCGGAGCGGAGCGGAGCGACGCGACCCGAGCGACCGAAGGGAGCGACCTTGCGGAGGGCCGCCGAACTCGCGGAGGCGGAGCTTCCTTTCGCCGTCGTGACGGTCGTCCGCACGGAGCCGGCGACTTCGGCGCGGGTGGGGAACCGGGCCATCGTGTTTCCGGACGGGACGATGGAGGGCTGGATCGGCGGCGGGTGCATCCAGCCGACGGCTCGAAACGAGGGACTCGCCGCGCTCGAAGAAGGGGAGCCTCGCCTCGTGAGGATCACGGCGGATACGGACGCGACGCAGCCGAACGTCCGGCTCGCCCGGATGACGTGCGCCAGCGAAGGCACGGCGGATCTCTACGTCGAGCCGTTTCCGCCCCGGCCCACGCTCGTCGTCGCCGGGAATTCTCCGACCGCGGACACTCTCGCCGCCATCGCCCCGCCCCTCGGGTTCCGGTTCGTCCGGATGGAAGCCGGAGCGAAGCTCGATGAAGCGATCATCCCCAATCCCCGCGACACGTGGATGGTCGTCGCGACTTTCGGCGAGTTCGATGAGGAGGCTATCGAGGCTGGGATAAAGCTCGGCCTCCTGTACATCGGGCTTGTGGCGAGCGAGCGACGCGCCGGAAGTGTGATATCGGAGCTTCGCGCGCGCGGCCGCGACGAAGACGATTTGAAATCGGTGCGCTCGCCCGCCGGACTCCCCATCGGGGCGGGCGGGCGGGAGGCTATCCCGATCTCCATAATGGCCGAGGTCTTCTCCATGCGGAGCGCGCGCCGCTCCGGAACGACGGGGGAGGTCCGGCCCGAGGAAGCCACCGACCCGATATGCGGCATGAGCGTCGAGGTCGCCACGGCCCGCCACACGAGCGAACATGATGGAGAGACATACTATTTCTGCTGCGCGGGTTGCAAGCGCGCGTTCGACGGGCCGCTCCCTTCGGTCGCTCCGGGAGTGGGGAGATAGGGAGTGGGGAGTGGGGAAAAGCGCGGTGTCGAAGCCTCCTCCCGAATATGTCGAGAGTCCGTCGAGCGGGAAGGCGAAAGTATGGAGGAGGAGCAAGTCGAGAATGACACCACTCCCCACTCCCCACTCCCCACTCCCTGTCGCGAAGCGTCCATAGCGGGAATCGTCCTCGGAGCCGGGAAATCGAGCCGCTTCGGAGAACCCAAGCAACTCCTCCCCTTCGGAGACACGACCCTCCTCGGACAGTCGGTGAAGAACGCCAACGCCTCGAAACTCGATAAAGTCGTAGTCGTATTGGGCCGGGCCTCGGAGGAGTTGCGAAGCTCCGTGGACTTCGGACGGGCGGAGGTGGTGGAGAACACGGCCTACGGCACGGGCTGCGCCTCATCTTTACTCGCCGGGCTGGACGCGGCGGGGGAGTGCGAAGCCATCATGCTCCTCCTCGGCGACCAGCCCGGCGTGAAGACGGAATTCATAGACCACGCCATCTCCGAATGGCGACAAAAGCGACCGTGGGCCGCCGTGTGTTCATACGTCGGCATCCACGAGCCGGAGGCGCGAGGCGAACCCGAAGTTTTCCCCCACTCCCCACTCCCCACTCCCCACTCCCCGTCCTTCGGTCATCCGTTCATCTTCGACCGGGAGGCGTTCGGAGAGCTGCGTTCCCTTCACGGTGACAAGGCGGTGTGGAAGCTCATCGAGGCGTATCCGGGGCGGGTGTCGGAGGTCGAGATCTCCGCCGATCTTCCTCCGGACGTGGATACGCCGGAAGACTACGAGACGGCCCTCGCCTTCTTCGAGCGCGATGGCGCGTAGCTCGGGCGTCGCCGCTATTTTGCTCGCCGCCGGGGGCGGAAGTCGCTTCGGGGGCGGGAAGCTGTTCGCCGGGTTCCGGGGAAAGCCCCTCGTTTGTCACGCCCTCGAAACCATCAGGCGCTCTCCGGTCGAAGAAGCGTTCGTGGTTGTCGGAGACAGGGCTGGAGAGATACGCGAACTCTGCGAGCCGTACGGTTTCACCATCGTCGAGAACCCGGAGTGGGAGGAGGGGCAATCGACCTCGGTGCTGGCGGGGTTGAAGGCTTTGGAAGACGACTTTGACGCGGTCGTGGTGCTTCTCGCGGACCAGCCGCTGGTGGGGGCGGGGGTCGTGGAGAGATTGGTCGCGGCGTTCGAGGGTGGAGCGAAGATCGCCGTCGCCACCTATTGCGAGAAGCGGCGCAATCCGGTATTGTTTTCCCGGGAAGCGTGGGTGGCACTGGAGGAGGAGCTTGAGGGAGACGAAGGGGCGCGGCGGGTGATCCGGGCCCACCCCGAGTTGGTTAGCGAGGTTCCGTGCGACGGGTTGGGAGACCCGTTTGACGTCGATACGAAGGAGGACCTCGGGCGGTTGGAGCGGTAAAGTCGGACGAGAGGGAGGAGCAGGCAAATGAAGCTTCAGAACGAGTTCACGGTAAGCTCGCCCGTGGATGAGGTTTGGAAGACGATGCTGGATCTGGAGCAGGTCACGCCCTGCTTGCCGGGGGCGCAACTCACGGAGCAGGTCGGCGACGAGTACAAGGGCACGATGTCCGTCAAGCTCGGCCCCGTCAACCAGAAATACAACGGAACGGTCAAGGTCGTCGAGTCAGACGAAGAGGCCCACCGGGCCGTGATACGGGCCGACGGCAAGGACGCCCGCGGCCAGGGCACGGCTTCGGCTACCATCACCTCGACGCTGCGCGACGAAGGCGGGAGCACGCGGGTGGTGGTCGAGACGGACATGAAGC
>JBOHBL010000889.1:0-2265 GCA_050698295.1 Rubrobacteraceae bacterium
GAAGGAATGGGCCGTTACCGTGAAGGCCCTCGAACGCGGCGAAACAGCCCTCATAGTCCGAAAGGGCGGAATCAGGGAGAAAGCTTTCGCCGTCGAAGACTCGCGCTTCTTGCTCCTCCCCGGCTACGAACACCAGAGGCCGGAGCTCATAAAACCGGAGTTCCGGGAGGTTTTGGGCGAGCTTCCCGAGCGCGACGACACCGGGCCGCTCTATTTCTCGTCGTTCGCGGAGGTCGTCGGGGCGTATGAAATTTCGGAGAAAGAAGAACTCGACGCGCTCGACGAGCATCACATGTGGACGTCGGAGTATGCGGAGAGCCGCTTCAAGTGGCGTCCGAAAAAGCCGCTGACGGTGCTGGTTTTGAGGACGCGCTTGCTGCCCGAAGAAGTCGTTCTTCCGTTCCGGGAGGAGTACGGGGGGTGCAGGAGTTGGATCCAACTGAAAGAACCCGTTTCGACCGGAGGCGCCACTCCCGTCCTCTCCGACGAGGAGTTCGAGCAGCTCGTCTCGGGCGCGCGTTCGGCGCTCGAAGGACTCGCTCCGGCCCGGATAGGTCTGTAGCTCATGACGCAGGCGGCGTTTTCGGGACTCCTCATAGCCCTCGTCCTCCTCGTGACGTGGTACACGGTCTACGCCTCCAACAAGGACCTCGCGCGAGCGAAGGCGTGGGGGGACCTGGCGCGCCGCTCGGCGCCGCTGCTCGCGCTGCTTTTCATGGCCGTGAGCCTCCTCGCGCTCCAGAGCCAGACCGACAACGACGACTTCATGCTCGCGTGGCTCGGCTTCTTCGCCGTCCTCATCACCGTCGCCAGCGTGTTTTCGATCTCGAGCCAGGAACGCCGCGCGAACCGCGCTTTCCGTCGCAGCGACTTCGACGAAGCCGTGAGGCTCTACCGGGAGATATCCGAGGAGAAGCCGCTCGCCCGCAACTACGCCTTTTACGGCGCGGCGCTCGGCGCTTCGGAGAAACTCGACGAGTCCATCGAAGCCTCGACGAAAGCCATAGAGAAAGACCCGGAATACGGACTGGCCTACTATAACCGGGCTCTCGTGCTGCTCAGGCAAAAAAAGAAAAGTCGCGCGAGGAAAGACTTCGAGCGAGCCTCGAACTCCGACATCCCGAGGCGTTTCAAAAAGGCCATCCGCCAGCACCTGGAAGATCTGGAGAAATGACCCGAATCGTGTTTCATCTTTCCTCCCGCCGGAGGCGGCCGTGATCCTCTTTTTCTCGGCGGTCGTCGCGCTCGCGATCCTGATCGGTTTCGCGTTCTTTATCGGGAGGCAGAACGGAGATTTGCTGCGGGCCAGAGCCTACCGGGAGTTCTTTCTGCGTTTGATCCCACCCTTCTCGACCGCCGTCTTCGTGGTCGGACTCCCCTTCGTGATGGAGCAGGCGAGGGTCGAGAACTACGGCACGGTCCTCCTCGTCTACCTGGGCGGCGCGACGGTACTGACGATTCTGATGACCCGCGCAGTCGCGCCGGAGGAACGACGCGCCACGAAGGCTTTCCAGAACGAAGAGTACGAAAAGGCCGCCTCTCTTTACGAATCCCTCATCTCGACCCGTCCCCTCCCCCGCTACTATTCCGCGCTCGCCGCCGTCCACGACGCCTCCGGCAACCCCCGCGCCGCCCTCGAAGCGGCGGATCAAGCCATAAAACAAGACCCGAAACTGGGCATCGCCTACTTCAACCGAGGCTCAGCCCTCTTCGCTCTCGATGAGAGGACCCGAGCCAAAAGCGACCTCGAAACCGTCTTCCGCGTGGACTCGAACCGCCAGCTGAGAAACGCCGCCACAGAGGCCCTGAAAACCTTCAGGAAGGACTGATATGGGGGTCCGCGCCCCGATCACCTGACTTTTTTCTGAGCGTTTTCGGGGTCGGCTTTGACCTCTATTTTCCCGTCGCGCACCCTCGTTTCGTAGCGGGACTGGGGGAAGGTCGCGGGTCCGGCCAGAGCTTCGCCGGTTTTGAGGTCGAAGCGGGAATAGTGCCGGGGACAGATCACGGCGTCGCCGTCGCGCTCTCCCTGCTCCAGCGGGCCGGAGAAGTGGTTGCAGGTCGCGGAGATGGCGTGGATGCCACCGTCGGTACGGCTGAGGAGTATTCCGAGTCCATCGAGTTCGACCCGGCGCATTCCAGAGTCCGGCAATTCTTTTTCGTCGAGGACGGGGGTGAACTCGTCGGGGCCGGTGGGCTCGTAGACGTTGCGGTTGACCCGGAGTCCGTAACCGTACGAGAGTTCTCCGCCTAAGTGCGCTCCCA
>JBOHBL010000890.1:0-1730 GCA_050698295.1 Rubrobacteraceae bacterium
GTGGAAATACGGGTCGAAGACGGAGATGGCCTCGACCGTCCCTCCGAACTCGCGGGCGAGGTCGATGGCTCTCTTCAAACCGCCGAGCGACTTCGCCGACCCGTCCACCGCGACGACGATGTGCTCGAAGGGCATCCGGTCGAGATCCTTGACGATGAGCGTGTCGGCCTTTGTGAGCCGACGAACGACGCGTTCGGTGACGGTCCCGAGAACGGTATCGCGTACGGCGGCCATGCCCATCGCGCCGATGACGACGAGGTCGTAGTCTCCGGCGTTCACGTCCTCGGCGATGACCTTGAAATTCTTGCCTTCCAGCGAGCGCCTCACGAGTTCGATGTCGTGTTTTTCGCAGAGGGGTTCGAGTACGTCTATGTACGAGTCGGTGATGATCTCCAGCCCCTTCGTTATGAGCTGGTCGTGTATTTTTCGCTGTCTTTTCATCTCGTCTTCGTCGCGGAATTCCTCGGGAAGCCCCGACTCCATTTGCCTGAAGCGCACGTCGTGCATCTTGGCGGCGTAGGCGTGGCAGCCCGCTACCCGACCATCGAACTGGCGGGCCACGTCCACCCCGATGACGCACGCCTGGTTCGAGTAATCCGAGTTGTCCACCGGGACGTAAATCTCTTTGTACATATCTCCCCTAGCCTTGTTGGAATTTGCCAAGAGACTTCGCGTTTCAAATCTCGGGTGGAAATCGCCTCCACACCAGAGTGTAATGTACCGTTTAGCGGGTGGGGTCGCAAATAAAAGCGTTCACACGGGGTCGCTGTCGCTCGCGAAGCCGCTCGCACTTGACTCGGGCGAGAGGCTCGCTAACATGAAACCATCTGTCAAGCCGAATGGGGATTCGGCAGCGAGTGCGGCCGGTTTGGTCGCGGGAAAGAGGAGAGACATGAGCGATGCCGTCAGAGAGTCCGCCGACCGCGTGCTTCGCGGGGTGGTCGAGCAGGAGAACGGCGTGCCGGGCGTGGTCGCGATGGCGACCGACCGGAGCGGCAACTTTTATGAGGGCGCCGAGGGCGTGCGCGAACTCGGCAAAGACGATCCGATGACCACCGACACCGTCTTCGCCATCTTTTCTTGTACGAAAGCCATCACCGGGGTCGCCGTGATGCAGCTCGTCGAGGAAGGAGAAATATCCCTCTCCGATCCGGCAAAGGAGTACGCGCCGGAGATAGCGAACGTTCAGGTTCTCGAAGGCTTCGACGAAAGCGGCGAGCCGCGCACCCGCGCCCCGAAGTCCGACGTAACCGTCGAGCAATTGATGCTCCACACGGCGAGGGCGATGGGGGACAACGGGCTTGGGGAGATGAAAATAAAGCTCCTTCCCGGCGCGATACCTTCGCTCTCCAATGACGCGGAGTTCTTCCCCGGCATGCCGAAGTCGTGGGGGTACACGTTCATGATCAACGACGAAGACGCCCCCACCGGACGCCCGGCGGGCGAACTCGGCTGGGCGGGACTCGCGAACCTCTATTACTGGATCGACCGCAAAAACGGCATCGGCGGTTTCTGGGCGACCCAAATCTTCCCGTTCGCCGACCCCGTTTCCTTCACCGGATACATGGACTTCGAGACCGCCGTGTACGAGGCCGCGCTCTCACCCGCATAAAAAAGCTGTCAGCTTTCAGCCGTCAGCCATCAGCAAAAACAAAAAAGCTGAGTGGCTGAGAGCGAGCGCCAGCGAAGCGGGCTGACGGCTGACAAGCGAAGCGTGCGCGGGTTTCGGC
>JBOHBL010000891.1:0-2356 GCA_050698295.1 Rubrobacteraceae bacterium
CCTCAGACGCTCCACGGATGGAGGATTCGGGAGCTTCGGCAAGCCCCTAAAGTTCCCCGGCGAGCGGGATCACGGCCTCCGGCCCGCCCCCGGAGAGAAGCCAGTCCCGAGGGGACACCGGCTCGTCTTCACCCTCGTCCAGATAAAGATCCGGGCCAGGGTTTATGAAAAAATTCTCGACCGACACCGGATGCAAGCCGGGATCCAAACCGCGTAAAACTTTGCCGACGCCGGGAACTTCGCCCTCCTCCGAGAATTGAAAGCGCGGCAGCCGCCGCTCCCCGCCCGCGACCTCGATTCCGTAGAGAGTTCCGTCGGTGAGCCGCTGCCGAACCCGTCCCGCAGTCACCGCGAGCAGCGCCGCAGCCTCGTCCACGGTGAGCGCCGAGGCCATCATCGCTCCGTAACGGGATGCCGTCCTGGAAAGCAAATCCCCGGATCTCTCCCGCCGCGAGGGATCCAAGCCGACAGCCCGGAGCGCCGAAAACTCCCCTTCTGAGAACTCCCGAGCCGGGTCTCCGCCAGCCCGCCCAACCGGCAAATCCGCCAGCGCGAGATCCAACATAACCCGCGCCTCGGCGACAAGCTCCTCGTAACCGCGGAATATCCCCCGATCCCTGAGTTGCTCTTCAGTGAGGCTCATGTCTACTTCCTATCAATGGCTAACCTGAATAGCGATTGTATCTCATAGCAGACCGCGAGCAATGGAGAAAAAGCGTCTTGCCGTATTGACCGTCCGCGAAGCCGAGGTGCTTTGCCTCGTCGCCGCAGGATTGACCAACGCCGAAGCAGCCGAAAAGCTCTTCGTAAGTCCGCGCACCATAAACTGGCACCTCACCTCGATCTACCGCAAAGTCGGGGCCGGCTCCCGATCCGCCGCGATCCGGTTCGCCGTGGAGCATATGTTGGTTTGAAGAAGCGATCAACCATCTGCGATTAGCCGTCGGCTCTCCGTCCGATCCAGCCGATCTCTTCCTGAAAAGCCCGGTACTTCTAACGGTGTGCCGCGGACGGCGGCGCACTAAAGTAACTTCGGAGAAGGACTTCAGCGCCTTCATCCGCGCGGTAGCCGGCCTCGGACTCCGCCATTCGACAAAAAGGAGCGAACAAGATGAAGCGAAAAGTGATCCACAGGCTGACGATCATATCGGTGATGGTGATCGCGATACTGGCCGGGAACTCTCCGGCGTGGGCGGCGGAGGGGGATCCGGATACATCCTTCTCGGGCGACGGGAAGACGACCACCCCGGTGGGTGTCGGCAGCTTCTTCGAGGCGGCGCGCGACGTGGCTCTCCAGCCGGACGGGAAGCTGGTTGCGGCGGGAAGCGCCATCGGAGTCGGCACGGGGCGGGACTTCGCTCTCGCTCGCTACGACGCGGATGGCGAGCTGGATCCCTCGTTCGGAGACGGCGGGAAAATTCTCACCGACATGGGATCCGAGGGCTTCATCGAGGACCTCGGCGCGATCGCTTTGCAGTCCGACGGAAAGATCGTGGCTGTCGGGGTCACCGGGGAATCCGCCGCGGCCTCCAACCGGGCGGTGATCGCGGTGGCGCGATACAACCCAAACGGCTCCCTCGACACATCCTTCTCAGACGACGGCAAGTTCGTACTCAATATCGGCGGCGCGGAGGAGTTCGCCTCGGACGTCGCCGTGCAGAATGACGGAAGGATCTTGGTCGCCGGCAGGCTGGACGGCGAGAGCGGAGCCGCCTCAAACGACTTCCTCGTTATCCGGCTGAATACGAACGGCTCCCTGGACAACTCCTTCGACGGCAACGGCATCGCGTCCACCGACATGAACAACTCCTTCGACCACGCCCGCGCCGTCGTGGCGCAGTCGAACGGCGCGATCGTCGCCGCCGGAGAGGCAGGCCCCGATTTCGCGCTCGCCCGCTATAACTCAAACGGCTCGCTCGACACTACCTTCGACACCGACGGAAAAGTGGTCACGGACATGGGTTCCACCGATGATTTCATCGAGGACATCGCGATCCGGACGGGCGGCAAGCTGGTAGTGGCCGGGGAGGCGTCCGACAACTTCGCCGTGGCCCGCTACAACGACAACGGCTCCCTCGACACCAACGCGGACGCCGACCCCGCCATACACTTCGACACCGACGGCAAGGCGTTCACGGACTTCGGATCGTGCGATACCGCAAGCGCCCTCGCCGTGGCGGGAAACAACAAGGTCACCGTCGCCGGAACCGCGTGCGTGGATGGCAACTCCAGCGACTTCGCGCTGGCCCGCTACAACGACAACGGCTCCCTCGACACCCTCTTCTCCGGAGACGGAAAGAGGATCACGGACTTCGGGGACACGTCCGACCTGGCGGCGGGGATATCGCTCCAGCCC
>JBOHBL010000892.1:0-1273 GCA_050698295.1 Rubrobacteraceae bacterium
TCGCGCGAGACGACGATCAGGGCGAGCGAGAGGTCGAACTCTTCCGCCAGAGACGCCTCTTCTTCCAGAAACCTCTCGAACTCCGCAAGGGGGATCAGGGCTTTTTCCGCTCCTCCGTCCATGACACTGAAGTATACGCGCACTATTGGGACCGGAACTCCACACACGTATAATCGTCCCGTGACCGAAAAGACGAACATCCGGGAGAGACTCGAAGAGCTGCGGGAGCAGGTCCGTTATCACGGGCGCAGGTACTACATCGAGGACGCGCCGGAGATATCCGACGCCGAGTACGACGCCCTGTATAAAGAGCTGGAGGAGATAGAAGCCGAGCATCCCGACCTCGTAACCCCCGACTCTCCGACCCAGCGGGTGGGCGGCGAGCCGCTCGAAGGCTTCGAGGAAGTCCGCCACGCCGTCCCGATGCTCTCGCTCGCGAACGCGAGGAAGGTCGAAGACCTCCGGGAGTGGGACGCCAGAGTACGGCGGCTCCTCGGGGCGGAAGAAGAACCCCGCTACGTCACCGAACTCAAGATCGACGGTCTGGCGGTCTCGCTGCGCTACGAAAACGGACGGCTCGTCCGGGGAGCGACGCGCGGCAACGGAACCATAGGCGAAGACGTGACGGCGAACCTGAGAACCATACGCTCCATCCCGGACAGGCTGGATGATTCGCCGCCGAACATCCTCGAACCGCGCGGCGAAGTGTACATGACCCTCGATAAGTTCGAGGAGTTCAATCGAAAGCGAGAAGAGAACGACGAGAAGACATACGCCAACCCGAGGAACCTCGCGGCGGGTTCGATACGTCAGCTCGATTCGAGGATCACGGCGAGCCGCCCGCTCACCATCTTCCTGTACGGCGTCGGGGAGGGCTACGATGCCTTCGAGAGCCACTCCGAATCGCTCGCCGCGCTCAAAAAGCTCGGCCTCCGCGTCAACCCGTACGAAGTCCACGCCGACATTGACTCGGTCATCGAAGTGTGCGAGCAGTGGGCGAAGCGGCGCGAGTCGGTGGAGTATCAGGTGGACGGCGTGGTCGTGAAGGTGGATTCGCGCCGCCAGCAAGAAGCTCTTGGCTCGGTACAGAAAGCTCCCCGGTGGGCGATCGCGTACAAGTTCGAGCCTCTCGCCGGGCGCACGAAGCTCGAAGACATCATCGTGAACGTCGGGAGGACGGGAGCCGTCACGCCGCAAGCCGTACTCTCCCCCGTGAACGTCGGGGGCGTTACGATTTCCAAAGCCACGCTCCACAACGAGGACTATATAAAGG
>JBOHBL010000893.1:0-1261 GCA_050698295.1 Rubrobacteraceae bacterium
CCCCAGAGACCCGTCCACAAGCTGCGCCAAAAGCCCCACCACCGCCAATACGATCAAACTCCTCATCTATGCAAACCCTCTTTAATCTATTTTGTCTATTGATTCAATAAACAATACGGGAATTTAACCGATCCCTTTCGGGTTGTCAAGAGTTTTGGGGAGGTTTCGGATTTTTCGGTTGAGCGTGGGGTTCTTTTGGGGGGTATCATCCTCTTTGAGCGGGAAGGAGTGCTTGCTGGTTTGCAGGTATCGGCGAAAGTGGATTATGCGTTGCGGGCGATGGCGGAGTTGGCTGTCGAGGATGGGGAGAGTTCCGGGACGATGAGGGGGGCGGCCATCTCCGAGGCGCAGGGCATTCCGAAGAAGTTTCTGGAGAACATTCTGCACGACCTCCGGCGGGCGGGGCTCGTGCGGGCGCGGCGGGGAGCGGGGGGTGGATACCAGCTCTCCAGGCCGCCGGAGGAGATAACGCTCGCGGATGTCATCCGGGCGGTCGAGGGGCCGCTGGCGAATGTTCGAGGAGATTGGCCCGAGGACGTGAGTTACGTGGGCGCCGCCGAGTCGCTGAAGGAAGTCTGGATCGCGGTGAGGGCCAGCCTGCGTTCCGTGCTCGAAACGGTCACCCTCTCAGACCTCGTCCGGGGCGAACTGCCTGAGCAGGTCCGGGAGTTGACCATGAACTCCTCGGCCTGGGAACATCATTGAGGGGAGGAGTGGAGGAAATGGAGGAGGTGGAGGAGTCGGAAAAGGTAAATACGGCTCCTCTATCTCACTGATCGCCGTCGTCGCCGACACTCACATCCCCAGGCGGGCGAAAGCGTTGCCGGAAGAACTGTTTGCGCGCTTCGAGAGGGCCGATCTCATTCTCCACGCCGGGGACCTGATGGACCTCGCGCTGCTCGATGAACTGGCGAGCTATGCGCCCGCATACGCCGTCCGGGGCAACCTCGACCCGCCGGACGAAAGACTGCCCGAGACCGTCGAATTCGAGTTCGGAGGAGTGAAGCTCGCGATGGTCCACGACTCCGGCCCGAAAAAGGGAAGACGCAACCGCATGAAACGCCTCTTCCCGAACGCCCGCGTCGTCGTCTTCGGCCACTCGCACATCCCATTCCTCGAAGACGACGGCGAACTCCTTCTTCTCAACCCCGGAAGCCCCACCGACAAACGCCGCCAGCCGGAATTCACGTTCGCGTTGCTCCGGATCGAAAGGGGAGAAGTTCGGGCGGAGATAATTCCGCTTTGAGAGGGAGGAGATGGA
>JBOHBL010000894.1:0-1095 GCA_050698295.1 Rubrobacteraceae bacterium
ATGCGATCCAGCCGGTGGCCTCGCCGCCGTCACGGCGGGCGATGTCCTCGAACGGTGTGCGCTTCGCGGCCGTCATCTCCTCGGCCATCTGAGACTCGGGGGTCCAGAAGTCGGCACCCTTGTCCCAAGAGATCTGGAAGTCGCCGTCCTGGATGAGTCCGCCGTACTCCTTGCCCGGCTTGATCTTGACCTGGAGCAGCACGACCTCTCCGCCATCAGCGATGGTGTCGGCCTTCTCCTTGGAGGGGAAGTCGCGGACGGCGGAGATGACCTCGATGGTGTCGCCCATGTCGGGGTCCTTCAGGGTCTTGCCGATCTTGACCTCCTTCTCGTCGCCGGCGGGGGCAGCAGGAGCAGACTCCGAGGCAGCTGCGCTGGACTCGGCCTCCGCCGGCGCGGATTCCTGGGTGGAGGCAGAGCTGGTTTCTTCAGAGCCGCACGCAGTCAGTGCGAGAGCGAGGCCGAGGCCGACCGCAGGCAGCAGACCGGCTCGGCCGATGGGGCGATTACGCATGAAGATGGTCCCTTCAACTGTGAGTGTTCCCGAGGACGCCAGGTAGGGACATGAGTGTTGAACCCATGGCTGTCGACCATGGCGAACTTTTGCAAGCAAAGCCCGCGCATGCCAGGTTTCCTGCGGCGTGTTCACGGAATGTTCTCACCCGTGCATCGAGGACGGGCGTGAGGGGCATGGAAGTTGATTGAGCATCTATTTTGATGAACCGAAGGTCGAGCTTGGGATATTCAGAATCCTGGATTGACGGGGTCGACGATCATCACAACGGTTGTGACAATTCCAGTGATCGACAACGCTGCTCCGAAGACGGTGAGGATCCCGTGGGCGACCGGGAAGAACCACAGCGCGGCGACAGCGCCAAAATTCATGATTGCTCCATACCCGGGGTCGAGGTTGCACACCCTAGTCGGCGGCTTGCGGCGACGCCGGTAGCCGGTCGTGGTTGGGGGTAGTTAGGATCTGGGCGTCCGTTGTCTCGGAGAGGGGACTTGAAGGTGCATCCTGGGGCTCGTCGTCGAGCGGCGCTCGTTTCTCTTGCCAGCCTGGCGCTCGTCGCAACCGCATGCTCGGGTGATCTC
>JBOHBL010000895.1:0-6243 GCA_050698295.1 Rubrobacteraceae bacterium
TCCGAGACCCGCTCCTGGACCTGGGTGTTGTCGATCTGGCCCGTCCCGACAGAGCTGTTCGCAATCTTCGAGCCGTTGACCGCGCCGCTTGCGATCTGGTTCGCACCGACCGCTCCAGCGGCTATGCCGGGGTTGGGGTAGGTTCCCGCGAGCGAACCGCCCGCCGAAGAGCCGTTTTGCATAAAGGCGCTCGCGGGCTGGCCTTCGAGTTGCTGAGAGTTTGCCGCCGTGCCGTTCGCGGCCAGGAAGTCGCCCGCGTCGAGGCCGTCCACTTTGTCGGCGTTGAGGTTGGCGACTTGTTCGTCTGAGTTGACGGCCAGGGGAGATCCGGAGTCCACCCGCAGATCGAGGGCCGGTCCCGCGCCTTTCTTTATGAGCGTGCTGATCTTTGTGGCGACGTTTTTCTTGCCGAGTATGAAGGGCTTGCCGTTGGCCGCGAGCGCGCCGGAGGCGAAGAGCATGGTGAAGGCGAGGACAGCGGCGAGCACCACCGCCTTCGCCCTGAAGAACCGGCTCGCAATTCCTTTCCGGATTCCTCCTCGCTCATCACCGGTCTCCACGAGCTCCGGAGCCGCCTCATCTTCGACCGTCACGCGCAGCCGGAGACGCACCGTCCCGTCCTCGTCCGCCATCTTCAACACCGGAGAGCCGTCGTCATCCACGCCGAGCATGGCGTTCACCCTGCCATCCGCTCCGGCAAGGTCGAGTCCCTTGTCCGTCGGGTCGCCTGTTGCGTCCATTTTTCTCCTTCCGCCGCCTTGCTTGCAACACTGTCCCCCCGTTCAACAGAACCCTATGCCAGCTGCGGCGGAAGCGCATTGTAAGAATTACCTATTTTTGGCAGGTAGCGTCAGGCAGCGCCCCGACATTTTTTCACACGAGGTCGTTGTCAACGGCGAAGCGCGTCGCCGCGGCGCGGGATCTCAGCCCCAGCTTTTTGTATATGGAGGTGAGGTGCGCGCTGACGGTGCGGGTGCTGATGAAGAGCTTCGCGGCGACGCGGGCGCTGGTTTGCCCCTCGGCCACCAGCCGCAGCACCTCGACCTCGCGGGCGGTCAGCCCGGCGGGATAGGGTGGCGAGACGGCGCCCGGAGTCTCCAGCGCGTACTCGATGGCCTGATCGGGGGTCATCGCCCGTCCCTCCGACCACGCCGCCGCGAAGCCCTCTTCGTCCGTCCCTCCGCGCGAGGCCGCGACGCGGCCCGCGTAGTCGTAATAGGCGCGGAAAGAAGACGGGATGGAGAGCGCGGAGTTTTCCCGCAGGGCTTCTTCGGCCCCCCACAGCCGCGCCGCGCGGATCGGCTCCCCCCGCAAACCGTATACTCCCGCCATCCCCAGCAGCCCCTGGGAGATCCCCACCTTGTCTCTCAGCTTTCGCAGCAGGCGGAGATCCTCCCGGAGCAGCTCTGCGGCCCGCTCGTGATCTCCGCTCGCCAGCGCGGCGACTCCCAGGATGGTGAGGCACATCGCGGCTCCCTGGAGATCCTCCACCCCCCGGAAGGCGACCAGACTCTCCTCGATCAACGCCACCGCCCGTTCCCGTTCGCGGCGCATGAGCGCGGCCATGCCGAGATAGAGGATCAGGTGCGCTCCCATGCGCGGCTCGATGGCTCCCCGCCGCAGCTCCTCGGCTTTTCCACAAAGCGCCGCCACATGCTCCATGTCCCCCAACTCCATCATCGCGAACCCCAGGTGGAAGAGCGCGAGAGCCGAACCCGATTCGTCTTCCAGTCCCTCGAACAGCGCCAGGGCTTCCTCGAGCAACGCCTTTGCTTTGCCGGGATCCCCCTGGAAGAGCGAGATCCAAGCCGCCCCATCGAGAGCCTTCGCCCGAACGCCCGCCGAGACGCCGCTCCCGGCAAGCCCTTCCTCCAACCACCGGCGACCTTCGCTCAGGCTGCACGTGTCCCAAAACGGCCCCAGCGCAGTAGCCAGCCGCAGCCCGGACTCCACTTGTCCCGCGTCTTCCCGGCCCAGGAACCACGAAAGCGCCGCTCGCAGGTTGCCGTACTCGGTCTCCAGCCGGGAGAGCCACGCGGGTTTCCGGGGTCCCGTCAACTCCGGTTCGGCCCGCTCCGCCAGCTTCAGATAGTAGTCGGCGTGGACTCTCCGGACGGACGCCCCCTCGCCGCTGCCGGACAACTGCTCCAGCGCGTACTCCCGGATCGTCTCCAGCATCGAATAGCGGGGCTCGCCGTCATCCTCGCCGACCCGGCGCAACAGGCTCTTGCCGGCGAGAGATTCCATGCCGTTCAGAACCTCCATCGGCGAGGAGCCGGCCTCGTCGCACACGGTCTCCGCCGCGTGGAGCGTGAAGCCGCCAACGAACGCCGAGAGGCGTCGGAACAGGCGCCTCTCGCCTTCATCCAGCAAGTCGTGGCTCCACTGGATCGCATCCCGAAGCGTCCTCTGGCGCATCGGGAGATCCCGCGTTCCGCCCGTCAGCAGTTCGAGACCCAGACGCGCCAACAAAGCTCGCGGAGATAAAATCCTGGCGCGGGCGGCCGCCAACTCTATCGCCAGCGGCAAGCCGTCCAGCCGGGCGCAGATCCCGGCCACGTCGGCGGCGTTCTCGTCGGTCAGCCGGAAGTCGTGTTCGGCCGCTCGGGCCACGAACAACGCCACCGACTCGTATCGAGATAATGCATCGGCGCCTTCGAGCGGGCCGCCGACATCGGGCAACGCCAACGGAGGCACCGGATACACCCGCTCGCCCGCGAGCCGGAGCGCCTCCCGGCTCGTCGCCAGCACTTTGAGGTTTGGGCAGGCGACGAGCAGCTCCGCCACCTCCGACGCCGCCTCCGCCACTTGCTCGAAGTTGTCGAGAAAGAGCAGCAGCCGCCTGTCCCGCAAATACTCTCCGAGGCGGTCGCGCAATGACCGCTCCCCGATCTCCCTCAGCCCCAACGCCCGAGCCGCAGTGGGTATGACCAACCCCGACTCGGCAACCGAAGCCAGCGACACGAAGCAGGTTCCGTCGGCGAAATCGTCGGCCAGTTCCGAGGCCACCCGTGTCCCGAGACGAGTCTTCCCGACCCCGCCGGGTCTGGAAAGCGTCAGCAAGCGAGTATTCGGGTGTCGAAGGATGCCCCGCGCATCGGCGATTTCGCGTCGGCGCCCGATCAAGGGCGTGAGCGGCGTCGGCGAGCCTTCGAAGAGCGGTTCGCATCCCCGCCCTGGAACGAACTCCGCCTTCCGTGAACATTGGAAAAGACCGGCATTCCCGCCCGAATCATACATGCTAAACACACACGGCACAATCTCACGACCGCCAAACGCCGCAGCCAAACCTACGCGAAGACCGCTCCCCCGCTTCGCCTCGGGTCGGCGGACGCCTCGAACGCCCCCTCCGGCGTGAGCCTCACCGCGTTGACCCCACCGAAATACATGTTCGGAGAGTCGTACGAAAGAACCCGATCATACGAGTCGAGGTCATCCTTCCTCGCTCCGGCCTCGTACGAGAAAAGGGTTCCCTCGGGGCGGAACTCGGAGTGGAAGCGGGGGGCGAGAACCGCGCTCTCGAGGGGCATCCCGAAATCCACGACGTTTATGATGGTTTGGAGGATCGCCGTCGGGATTCGCGTCGCACCCGGAGACCCGAGCGAGATGACCCCGCCCTCCTCCGACGAGACTATGGTCGGACTCATGCTCGATATGAGTTTCTCTCCGGGTTTGAGCGCGTGGAAGCCATTCGGGTTGAGTTCCGGCTCGCCGAGGGTGTTTCCGAGCGGTATCCCGGCTCCCGGCACGACGAGGCCCGATCCATACCCCATGCTCGCGGTGATGGCGACGGCGTATCCTTCGTCGTCCACGCACGAGAGGTGGGTGGTGTGCGGAGCGCCGAAGATGCGCTTTCTTTGGAGCTTCGCGTATTCCTCGGTCGTGAGGCGTCCGGCGACGCTCTCATTGTGTTCTCCGTCGCCGTATTCCTTCTCGCGGTCTCGGAGGGCGAAGCGCATCGCTCCGGCGACGGCTTTGGCGAACTCGCTTCCCGGAAGAGACGGAAGGTCGTAGCCGGAGACGATTTTGAGCATTTGGGCGAGCGTCGCGCCACCGGCGGAGGGCGGGCCGTTCGTGTACATCTCGCCGTGTCCGTAGGAAATTGCGAGAGGGTTTCTTATGATCGGCTCGTACTCGGCGAGGTCGCGAGGCGAGATGAGGCCGCCCATCTCTATAACGTGCGAGGAGATTTTCTCGGCGAGTTCGCCGGTGTAATAAAGTTCCGCGCCTTCTTCGCCGATCCAGTCGAGCGTGTCGGCGAGGTCGGGAAAACGGACTTCCTCGTTTTCGAGGTATACACGCTCTCCATTATAAAAGTTCTTCTTCGTCTCTTCGGTGAGGGCGAGGGCTTCGGTGGCGAGCAGGAAATAGTCCGCGCTGTTTTTACACAGCCGAAAGCCGTCGCGGGCGAGGCGGGCGGCGGGTTTCAAAACCTCGCGGAGCGTGAGCTTCCCGTGTCTTTCGAGAAGCGTCTCCCAGCCCCGGATGGAACCCGGCACGGCCACCGACGGGCCGCCGACGATGGAGTCCACCCCCGCACCGAGCTTCAGGAAAACCGTCCTCGGATTTCCGCCCGCCCCGAACGCCGACTCCGGCATATCCTTGCCGGGCATCACGTCGAAATAGTCAATGAGTTCGGCGCCTCCGTCGGGCGCGCGAACGAGCGCGAAGCCTCCCCCGCCGATGGAACTCATAAGAGGCTCGGTCACCCCGACAGCGGCGGCGGCGGCGACGGCGGCGTCCACGGCGTTGCCTCCGGCACGATACACCTCGGCGGCGGCTTCGGCGGCGTAAGGCGTCCCGGCGGCGGCGGCGAAAGAGTGTTTCGAAGCGTCGTCCATTGATTGGCTATCATACGCGGGATCTTCGATTTCGGAAAGGGGATGCGCCTCCTCTGTTATCCTCGTCTTCATGGAGAGGGAAAATCTCGAAAAGTCCGCGCTCACACCCGAGCCTGTGTCGGATGAAGGTTTCAACCCTTCGGTGTCTTTACCTTATGGACTCGAAGTCGGGCATATACGAGCGGCCATGCGAGACTTCGTGGACTTTCTCGGCTTCATAAACGCGCAACTTGCCACGAGGCAAATAGAACGTCTCGAATCCATGCTCATGCCCGCGAATTTCAGCAGCATGGTCGGCGAGTTCATGAATTCGGGTATTCCGAAGCATTGCTCCACCCTGGTGAAGAACCGTTACCACAACGGCCACCCCGACTTGATCCCCGCCGGACGCTTCCCCGATAACGCCGTTCAACACGCCGGCGAAGGCATCGAGATAAAAGCCTCTCGGTACTTGAGGGGCTGGCAGGGACACAACCCGGAAGACACCTGGCTGATGGTCTTCATGTTCGATTCGAACCGCCCCGACGACCCTGCGAAAGGCGTGGAACCCCGGCCATTCCGGTTCGTAAAGGTCGCCGGAGCGAGGCTTTCCACGGAAGATTGGACATTCTCGGGTCGTTCGGCCATGAGTCGCAGAACGATAACCGCGAGCGTCAACCCGACCGGGTACGAGAAGATGATGGCTAACTGCGTCTACGACGAGACGTCGTAGCCGGCTTGGCTCTCCCACAAAGTCAAGGCGTCGGTCGGAGTTGCCTCGCCTGTTCGGAGAGCAGCCAGTTTCCGGATCACAGCCGGCGCGGCCTCGTAGTATTCCGCGTGTCGCTCCACGCCGATACACGGCACTCCGACGGCTTCGGCGGCAGCCACGGTGGAGCCGGAACCCATGAAGGGATCGGAGATCACACCCTCCCCGAGCGGGAGCGCGGCATGGACGAGTTGGCGCATGAACGACTGCGGTTTCAGGCTCGGATGGTCGGAGATCTCCCGCTCCCTGCGGGGCGTGCGCTCGCTCGGTATCACGTCTCCGAAGGGCCCGCCATCGGGCTTGCGTCTCAATCCCCCCGTGCCGAACCCCCGCAGACAGTCGCTCACCTTCATTCCACGCGGCATGGGTTTCCTGAGAAGCCCCCACGGCTCGTATTGTCCCCTCGGCATCGAACACACGTCGGGAAACTCTTTCTCGGCGTTCTTCGGACGGTCTCCGCCCCTCAAAGTCTGCACGAGACGGATCACCTCACCCCGAAATTCGAGACCGCCCTCGACGAGCGCGGAAAAGACGAGCTGAGACAGGAATGCATTTCCGGCGATGAACACGTGCGCTCCGGGTCGCAGCGCGCGAACCAGCAACTCGCTCCAGACGACGAAGAACTCGCGCAACACGGCGCGCTCCCTGTCGTTG
>JBOHBL010000896.1:0-3609 GCA_050698295.1 Rubrobacteraceae bacterium
GGCTGGAAGCCCGCGCCCCCAGAGAGGAAAGCCATCTTCTTCGGATCCAGCTTGGAGCTGCTTAGACCGCCTCGGCCTCCGGGCGCTCGCCCCGCAACCTGTCGCCGCGGTATTTTCTGACGGCGGACTTGAGGGTGCTCAACCCGAGCGTGGCATTTCGGGTGCGGTTGCCGACGATGTCGCGTCCGATGCCCTCCACCCACTCGTCGTAGTCGAGGGCGAGGACCTGTTCCATCGCGAGGTCTTCGGAGAGCGTCTTCTCCAGGATCATGCTCGTCGCGCCCATGCTCATGGTGTCGCCGTCGCCGGTGAAGGAGAGGCCCGCGATGAGATCCCCCTCGCCTTTCAAATAAACGACGACGGAGCCGCCGCATTCGGGGCTTCCGCCGGGCATGGCGACGTCGAAGTCGGCAAGAACCCCCGAATGCCGGGGGTTCTTCGCGTGATCCACGAGACGGGCGACTCGCTGTTTGCGATCCAAAACGGAGAGCTTTCTACCTCTCGATGGGAGCGCGCACCGCGTTGCCCCACTCGGTCCAGGATCCATCATAGTTGCGGACCTTGTGGTAGCCGAGGAGGTACTTGAGGACGAACCACGTGTGGGAGCTGCGCTCTCCGATTCGGCAGTACGCCACCACATCGTCGTCGGGCTTGAGTCCGGCGTTGTTCTCGTAAAGCTCCTTCAGCTCGTCGGCGCTCTTGAAGGTGCCGTCCTCGCGCACGGCCTGGGCCCACGGCACGTTGGCCGCGCCGGGGATGTGACCGCCGCGCAGAGCGCCCTCCTGCGGGTAGTCGGGCATGTGGAGGAGTTCGCCGGAGTACTCGCCGGGCGAGCGGACGTCGATCATCGAGCCTCCGCTGCCGACCTTGTCGAGGTGCTTCTCGACGTCCTCCTTGAAAGCCCTTATTTTCGAGTCGTCCCTCTCCGGCGCCGGGTAGCTGGTCTTCTCGAAACTCGGGACTTCCTGGGTCATCTCGCGTCCCTCGCCTTCCCACTTGACGCGCCCGCCGTCCATGACCTTGACGTTGTCGTGGCCGAAGAGCTGGAAGACCCACAAAGCGTACGTCGCCCACCAGTTGTTCTTGTCGCCGTAGAAAACGACTGTCGTCTCGGGCGCGATGCCCTTCTCGCTCATGAGTTCGGCGAAGCGTTCCGGATCTAGGTAGTCCCGCACGAGCGGGTCGTTGAGGTCCTCCACCCAGTCTATTTTGACCGCGTTCGGGATGTGTCCCGTCTCGTAGAGAAGCACGTCCTCATCCGACTCGGCGATGCGGATGTCGGAATCGTTCAAATGCTCGGCGACCCACTCCGTGCTTACCAGCGCGTCCGGATGCGCGTAACCTTTCTGCTGAATATCCTGCTCCGTCATGTTCCTCCTATCGGTCTCTGAAGCCACACGAAGAGACATTGTAAACCATCCCGTCCATCTCCGACAAAGTTTGTCGGATTTAGCCGGGAGATAGACAATCGGTCGAGCGGGTATACTGTCGGGTCATGGACACCAGGAAGAGAAGGTATGAAGCTGTGATCCCGGCTGCCGCCTCCGGAGATTTCGACCGCGAGGAGGCTTACGAACTGGCGAGGTTCGCGTACGACGACCCGGCGCCGGCGATGAAGGCGGCGGCGGAGGTCCGGGACAGGGTCTTCGGGCCACGGATCTCGTACTCTCGCAAAGTCTTCGTGCCGCTCACCAAACTCTGCCGCGACAACTGCGGCTATTGCGCCTTCGCCCACGGGCCTCGCCCCGGCGAGAGAGCATTCCTTTCGCCGGATGAGGTCCTCGAAATAGCGAGGGCGGGAGAAGAGGCCGGCTGCAAGGAAGCCCTCTTCACGCTCGGAGACAAGCCCGAGAAGAGGTACAAGGAAGCGCGCGAAGAACTAAAAGAACTCGGCTATTCGACGACCATCGAGTATCTGGCGCATTGCTGCCGGCTCGTCTTCGAGGAGACGGGACTCCTTCCGCACGCCAATCCGGGCGTCTTGTCGGAGAATGACCTTTCTCTTTTACGAAGCGTCTCGGTGTCGCAGGGGATCATGCTCGAAGAAGTCTCGGGACGGCTCCTCAAACGTGGTCTCGCGCACTGGGCTTCGCCGGACAAAGTCCCCGAAAGGCGACTGGAGACGCTGGAAGAGGCGGGACGTTTGCGAGTTCCGTTCACGACGGGACTACTCATCGGGATCGGGGAGACGCGCGAGGAGCGGGTGGACACCCTGCTGGCGATTCGAGAAGTCCACGAGCGGCACGGCCACCTTCAGGAGTGCATCGTCCAGAATTTCCGGGCGAAACCGGGGACGAGGATGGAGAATTCGCCGGAGCCTTCCGAGAAGGAGATGCTCGCGACCATCGCGCTCGCGAGGTTGCTCCTTCCGCCGGAGATGACCGTGCAAGCCCCGCCGAACCTGGCGGACGACGGGGACGAGCCAAACTACGCCCGGTACATCGACGCGGGGATCAACGACTGGGGCGGCGTCTCCCCCGTCACCCCGGACCACGTCAACCCCGAACGCCCGTGGCCGCATCTGGAGGAACTGGAGAAAGCGACCGAAGCGAAAGGTTATTTGCTTCTCGAACGTCTCGCCCTCCATCCCGCCTACGCCCTCGACGCAAAGCGGTGGGTTGACGAAACGCTCCGTTCCAAAGTACTCGCCGACATGGACGCCGAGGGTTTCGCCAGGGTCGAAAGCTGGTCGCCGGGAAGCCCGGAGGACGTGCCGGAGAAAAGCGTTCTCGAAGCGAGAGGCGGTCGTCCCTCCAGAACCAGGCCCGAGTTCGCGAAGGCCCTCGCCGGAGCCGGAGAAAGGGATTTGACCGAAGAGGAAATATCCCTCCTCTTCACGGCGCGAGGCAGCGAGATGTCCGAGCTCTGCAAAGTGGCGGACGGGTTGAGGGAAGAAACGGTCGGAGACGAAGTCACCTACGTCATAAACCGGAACATCAACTACACGAACCTGTGCTATTTCCGGTGCCGCTTCTGCGCTTTCTCCAAAGGCCCGAAGTCGTTGAACCTGCGTGGGGACCCGTATCTCCTCGACACTGACGAGGTCGCCCGGCGGGCGCGCGAGGCGTGGGAGAAAGGCGCGACCGAGGTGTGCATGGTCGGGGGGATACACGCCAGCTTCACGGGACGCAACTACATCGAGTATCTGCGGGCCGTCAAGGACGAGGTGCCCGAGATGCACGTCCACGCCTTCACGCCGCTCGAAGTCTCGCAGGGCGCGAAGACGCTCGGAATTTCGGTCGAGGAGTTTCTGGTCGAGCTAAAAGAAGCGGGGCTCGGGACGTTGCCCGGCACGGCGGCGGAGATACTGGATGATGGCATACGAGAAATAATCTGCCCCGACAAAATAAACACGCGCGAATGGTCGGACGTGATGCGGGCGGCGCACGAGGTCGGTCTGCGGGCGACGACCACGATCATGTTCGGTCACGTGGACGGTCCCGTAAACTGGGCGCGACACCTGCTAGTGCTGCGAGACATACAGGCCGAGACCGGAGGCTTCACCGAGTTCGTCCCTCTCCCGTTCGTCCACATGGGCGCGCCGCTGTTCTTGCAGGGAAACTCCCGGCGCGGCCCGACCTTCGCCGAGACCATGAAAATGCACGCCGT
>JBOHBL010000897.1:0-5429 GCA_050698295.1 Rubrobacteraceae bacterium
GACAGGCGGGAGTGGCGATGGCGCTTCTCAAGGTTCTCGAGTTCTTCCACATCTTCGTCTGTCGCGTTCGGATAATCCATCTTTGGCATGATCGCATTATGCCATCAGTACACTGGATCGGTATTACGCGGGCTGAAAGCCCGCGCCCCCAGGATGCCCCCTGGAAAGCGTCGTGAGGGAGTCCGCATCCATCAAGCTCAGTTTGGAGGTGCTTAACTGCTACTTGCGCTCTATGTCTTTCTTCTCTTCGGGGAGTTCTTTGTCTTTCTTGTCTCTGCCCAGTTGGTCGGTGAAGTCGTAGAGGCCGCGTCCGGCCGCTTTGAGGAGGCCGGCGATCCGCTTCGGCCCGAGAAAGAGGAAGACGAGGAACAGGATTATCATCAGTTCGAGGACTCCGAAGCCCACTAGTATCTCCTCGCTTCCATGAGGTGTTTTAGCCTGTCGAGGCTCCGTTCGCCCTGCCTGCGGGCGAAGCCCTCCATCCCGACCGCCTTCGCGGCGCGACCGAGGATCCCGCCCTTCAGCCGGAAACTGCCCGCGTAGCGCACGACGCAGCCCCTGTTTTCATCGGACTCGACTTCGACCCGGCCCTCGCCCTCGATGGTCGAGGTGTAAACCCAGCGTATGTAGCCGGGGCGGTGTTCGACCACTTTCGCTTCCGGTTGGAGGCGTCCGACGGGGGTTTCGAGGGCGAGTTTGTATTCCGCGGCGCCGGTATGCTCGACGTTTTCGACGCCGACCATCCACTCCCTGGCGTTGCGGAAGTCTTCTATGTAGCCGGCGACCCTCTCTCGCGGAGAGGAGATGTTCTTGTGGATGTCCACCAGGATGTCGCTCATCCCCAGCCCAACTCTTCCAGCTTTTCCTCCTCGAAACCGAAGTGGTGCGCTATCTCGTGGACGACCGTGATCTGGACCTGCTCTTCGAGTTCTTCCCACGGGAAGTCGCGTTCGAGGGGGCCGCGGAAGATCGTGATCCTGTCGGGCATCATCCCCGAATACCCCATTCCGCGCTCGGTGAGCGGTACGCCTTCATAGAGCCCGTAGAGGTTGTCGTTGGGGTTCTCGGCGACGAGCTGCGTCTCGGGGTCGGGCCAGTCCTCGACGAGTATCGCCACGTTGTCCAGAAGCTCCGCCAGCTCCGGCGGCAGACCTTCGAGCGCGTTTTCGACCAGTTCGTAAAAGTCCAGGGATTCTTTGTTCATAGACGCTCATTGTACTCCAGGCTGCATCACCGGTATAAGGGCGGTTCGGACAGTACTTTGGTGCAATCACCGTGCTAACGCCGAATCGCACTTTGGTTCGCTTTTAGGAGATATTTCGGGCTGTCGGGCGGGATGGGCTCGCAACCCGCGGAGCCACCTGCATATACTGGCTTCACCGGCAGGTGGCGATTGACGCAAGAGGAGAGGTGAATGATCGGACACAGTGTGGCATATGGAGGGTTGGTCGGAGTCGTGGCCCGGACGCTCAAGTTCGTGGCCGGGTTTTTCGCGGTCGCGGTCATCGCCGTGGTGTTGGCGGACGAAGCGAAGGCGCAGACGAACATCCAGGCCGACAGCGACGGTTACGTTCCGGTCTACTACTCCTGCTGGCCCGGCAACGAGGTTGGGATCTACAGCTGGTACTACGACGGCTATTCGACTCAGGGGACCATCACGATCAACCAGTGCCTCCTGGACAGCATGGGCGCGGGGCCCCAGGACTACCAGAACGTCATCGCGCACGAGATGGGCCACGCGCAAGGCTACGGACACAGCCACGACCCCTACAGCACAATGTACCCGACGGTGACCATAACCGGCAGCCGCAAAAGATACGTCACCATCAGGAAGATCAAGGGCGTCCGTCCTCGCAAATAGCCTCCGCGAAACCGATTGGGGTAAACTAAATCCTCTGAGATCGTTTCCAGGAGGTGTGTGCTGGCGTGCGGTTTATGTCCGGCTCGAAACCGGGGCGTTGGATGGTCTGGATCTTCTACCGCGTTCTCGATAAACCCCTTCCCGTGCCGCACGCCGCCGAGTGGATGATGATCCCCGAACACTCCGTGGACCAGGTCCTCGAAACAGGCGCCCTCCAGAGCCTCCACCCCACAGACGTCCTCGAAGCCGCCCGCCGCATGGACGCCCAGCGCCGCGAACACGACGAACACCACAGGGAAAGTTAAACTCCCCGAATGGACCTCTTCGACGAAGCCGGAAGGGAAAGCCACGCCCGCCGCGCCCCTTTAGCCGAACGCCTCCGCCCGAAATCTCTCGACGACGTGGTCGGACAGAGCCATCTCACCGGAGAGGGTGGCCCGCTAAAGGTCTCGCTCGAACGGGGACGCATCGGCTCGATCCTCTTCTGGGGACCTCCCGGGACGGGTAAAACGACGCTCGCCCGCGTACTGGCGAACTCCGTGGACGAGGAATTTGTTCCCCTGAGCGCGGTCGAGAGCGGGGTGAAGGATCTCCGAAACGCCCTGAACGGAGCCCGCGACCGCCTGAAATACGAGGGGCGCGGAACCCTCGTCTTCGTGGACGAAGTGCATCGTTTCAACAAATCCCAGCAAGACGCGCTCCTCCCCGCGCTGGAGGAAGGACTCGTGGACTTCATCGGGGCGACGACCGAGAACCCCTCCTTCGAGGTGACGGCCCCGCTCCTTTCGCGCTCGCGCGTTTTGCGGCTTCGCGCCCTCTCCGAAGATGACCTCGGCGCTTTGCTCGACCGCGGCCTCGAAGAACTCGGAGCCGGAATTTCGGACGACGCTCGCGAGATGCTCCTCCGCGTCTCCGGCGACGACGGAAGAAGGTTGTTGAACACCCTCGAAGTCGCCGGTTCGGGGACGAAGAAGGTGGAGATATCCGATGTCGAGCGAGCCGCCGGACAAAGGACTCTCCGCTATGGTCGAGAAGAACACTATGACGTCATCAGCGCGTTCATAAAGAGCGTGAGAGGGGGAGACCCGGACGCGGCGCTCCATTATCTCGCGCGCATGATCGAAGCCGGAGAAGACCCTGTCTTCATCGCTCGTCGACTTGTGATCCTCGCTTCGGAAGACATCGGAAACGCCGACCCGAACGGTTTGACGCTGGCCGTCTCCGCCGCCCGCGCCGTCCAGATGATCGGGATGCCGGAGGGCAGGATACCCCTCGCCCAGGCCACGACGTATCTCGCCGCGACCGACAAGTCGAACGCCGCTTACAAAGGGATAAACGCAGCCCTCGAAGACGTGCGGAGCGGAAAGTCCCCCGAAGTCCCGATGCATCTGCGTAACGCCCCGACTGGCTTGATGAAAGAAGAAGGCTACGGCTCCGGCTACCGTTACGCCCACGACGACGCCCTCGAAGGTATGAACCAGCGGTATTTGCCGGAGGAGCTTTCCGGGCGCATTTATTACGAGCCGAAAGAGAGCGGCGCGGAGGCGGAAGTCCGGGAGAGGCTTTCCCGATGGCGGGAGGAACGCCGGTCGAGGGAGCGGTGACGAGAAGCGGTCTCCCGAACGGCATCGCGGAAGTTGCTACGATGTAGTCTCGGGAACCACATCGAGGGAGGGGAGCGCGTTGAGTGCGTCTTCGGGAAAGGTGAGTCGCGGAGATTTCTTGAAGCTCGGGGTTCTGGCGGGGGCCGGCGTCGCGCTGTCGAGGGGGGCGGGGGAAGCGAAGGCCCAGATCGGCTCGTTCGAACTCGCGGAGATGACCATCTCGCGGATGCGGGAGGAGATGAGGTCCGGGACTCTCACGTCAGCGGATCTCGTCCGGCTGTATTCGGAGCGGGTCTCGGTCATAGACGGGCAGGGACCGGCGATGAACTCCGTCCTCGAAATCAACCCCGAGGCCGCGGAAATTGCTTCGACGCTCGACGGGGAGAGGGATTTGGGAAGGGAGCGCGGGCCGTTGCACGGCGTTCCCGTCTTCGTAAAGGACAACATAGACACCGCCGACTCGATGACGACGACAGCGGGTTCCCTCGCGCTCGAAGGCTCCGTGGCGAAGGAGGACGCGACGGTGGCGGCGAGGCTGCGCGAGGCGGGGGCTGTGATCCTCGGTAAGACGAACCTCTCGGAGTGGGCGAACTTCCGCTCGACGCAGTCTTCGAGCGGGTGGAGTTCGCGGGGCGGGCAGTCGCTCAACCCGTACTCGCTCGACCGCTCGCCGAGCGGGTCGAGTTCCGGGTCGGCCTCGGCGGTCGCTGCGAACCTAGCGGCGGCGTCTTTGGGGACGGAGACGAATGGCTCGATCCTCTCCCCCGCCGCGGCGAACGGGGTCGTCGGCCTCAAACCGACCGTCGGGCTGACGAGCCGCGCCGGAGTTATTCCAATCGCCGAAAGCCAGGACACCGTCGGCCCCATAGCCCGAACCGTGGAGGACGCGGCGATCATGCTCGGCGCGCTCGCCGGCCCGGATTTCAGAGACCCGGCGACGCGCGAGGGCGAAGGAAACTCCCACTCGGACTATACTCGCTTCCTCGACCCGGACGGACTTCGCGGAGCGAGGATCGGGGTATCCCGCGACACGTACTTCGGATACAGCCCCGAGGCCGACGAAGTCACCGAGGCCGCCATCGAGGAGATGAGAAACCTCGGAGCGGAGGTCGTTGACCCGGCGGACATCCCCACGGCGGCGGAGATGGCGGGCGGCGACGCGGGCCTCACGGTCCTTCTCTACGAGTTCAAGGACGGCATAAACAAATATCTCTCGACCCTCGAAGACGGCTTCCCGGAGACGCTCGAAGAATTGATCTCCTTCAACGAGGATAACCGCGACCGGGTGATGCCGTACTTCGGACAGGAGCTCTTCGAGCAGGCTCAGGAAAAAGGCCCGCTCACCGACGAGGCGTACAAAGAAGCCCTCGAAGAGAGCCGGCGTCTCTCTCGCGCCGACGGCATAGACGCGGTGATGGACGAGAAGGACCTCGATGCCCTCGTGGCGCCGACGGGGTCTCCGGCGGTGAAGGTGGATCTCATAAACGGCGACCACTTCCTCGGCGCGAGTTCCACGCCCTCGGCGATGGCGGGGTACCCGGCGATCACCGTCCCCGCCGGACATTCTTTCGGACTCCCCATCGGCCTCACCTTCACCGGAAGAGCGTTCTCGGAACCGACGCTCATAAAGCTCGCGTATGCTTTCGAGAGGGCCACCCTGCACCGTCGTCCGCCGGACTTCCTTCCGAGCGTCGAGGGGCTTCCGTTTACGGGCGGGCCGTCGAGGTTCGGCTGAGTTTGGCGAGGGGTCTCGGGCGGGAGTACGGGAAGCTGTGGACGGCGAGCGCGGTCTCCAACGTCGGCGACGGCGTGATGCGGGTCGCCGCGCCGCTCCTCGCCGCCTCGCTGACGCGCGAGCCGCTCCTCGTCGCCGGGGCGGTCTTCGTGCAGATACTGCCGTGGCTCCTCTTTTCACTCGTCTCCAGTACCCTTGTGGACCGCCTCGACCGGCGGCGCGTCATGGT
>JBOHBL010000898.1:0-2211 GCA_050698295.1 Rubrobacteraceae bacterium
CGACAACGACGGGAGGACGAGATGACGACGAACAAGCCCGCCACCAAGCGCGACACCGCCGACCATCGCCGCGAAGGCGTCGAGAGCAAAGTCGAAGGCTTCAACGACCGCGCCCGCAGAGCGGTGAAAGACCGCGAACTCCACGACTCCATCGGCCTCTTCACGAACAAGACGCTCACCGGAAGAAAGGCGCAACTCGTCGCCCTTCCCGAAGCGCCGGAGCTTCGCGAAAGGGCGTACCACATAAAACAGGAGACGATGGCGAACCTCGACGGGTATCTCGAACAAATGGCCGACGCCGTCGAGAGCCGGGGCGGAAACGTCCATTTCGCGAAGACCGGCGATGACGTGGTGAAATACATCGGAGACCTCGCCCGGCGGCGCGGATCGAAGGTTCTCACCAAATCCAAAAGCATGGCGACCGAGGAGATCGAGTTAAATCGTCGTCTCGAAGAGGACTATTCCGACCTCGGTCTCGAGATAGTCGAGACGGATCTCGGGGAGTGGATCGCGCAGTTGGCGGGAGACCATCCCTCGCACATAGTCGGCCCGATCCTCCACATGAACAAAAAGAGGATCGCCGACGTTCTGTCCGAGGCAGCGGGCGAAGAACTCCCCCCCGACGTGAAAGCCCTCGCCGGTTTCGCGAGACAACGTCTGCGCGAGAAGTTCCTCTCCGCCGACATAGGCATAAGCGGCGCGAACTTCGGCGTCGCCGAGACCGGCACCATCTGCATGGTCACCAACGAAGGCAACGGTCGCCTCGTCACGAGCGTCCCACCCATCCACGTCGTGGTCATGGGGATAGAGAAATTGGTTCCAAAATTCGAGGACCTGTCCGTCTTCACGAAGCTTTTGGCGCGCAACGGAACGGGACAGAAACTCACGGTCTACACGAACTTCATAACCGGCCCGCGGGGCGAGGGAGAGTTCGATGGGCCGGAGGAGTTCCACCTCGTCCTCATGGACAACGGACGCTCGAAGCTATTGGGGACGGAGTTCGAGGAGGCTCTTTACTGCATCCGGTGCGGTTCGTGTCTGAACGTGTGTCCGGTGTACCGTCAGACCGGCGGGCACGCTTATGGGTCCACGTATTCCGGTCCCATTGGCGCGGTCATCACGCCTCTGCTCAAAGGCGATAAAGAAGCTAAGGACCTTCCGCATGCTTCATCCCTTTGCGCGGCGTGTACGGAGACGTGTCCGGTGGGCATACCGTTGCACGAGCTTTTGCTCAAGCTCCGCAACCGCCAGGTACACGAAGGACTCGCGGACAAGGCGCAGCAACTCGTCTTCAAGGGCTTCGAGAAGACGATGAAGAGTCCGAAGCTCTTGAATATCTCGACGAAGGCCGGAAGGATCGCGCAGAAACCCCTCGTCCAGAACGGGACCATTCGTCCTCTTCCCGGTCCGCTCTCCGGCTGGACCGACACCCGCGAGTTGCCGCCGCTCGCCGAAAAATCCTTCCGCGAACTCTGGAGGGAGGGGATCTAGTGTCGAACCGGACGGAGTTCCTCGACGCCATAAGACACCGCACTCGGGCCGGGCGCTACAAGCCGACCAAAGCTCCCGACGCCGCCTGGACCCGGACCCCGGATCGCCCGTTCGAGAGCCCGCGGATAGAAGACCCGCCCGCCCGCTTTCTCGAAGAACTCGAAGCATTGGGCGGTCACGGCAAACGGGTGGGGAGCATGAAGGAAGCGCGGGACTACATCCTCCAGATCGCCAGAGAGCGCGAAGCGAAGCTCCTCGTGCGTTGGGACGTGGAAGAACTGAAGAGGCTTGGCATCGGAGAACCTCTAAAGCGGGAGGGCGTCGAGGTCGTCGTGTGGCGGGATCTCGAAGACTTCCGGGATGTCGCGGCGAAAGCGGACATCGGGCTCTCGACGGCGGAGTGGGCGATAGCCGAGACGGGAAGTCTGGTCCTGACGAGCGGACCCGGAAAAGGGCGCACGGTAACGCTATTGCCGCCGACTTACGTGGCGATAGTACCGGTGGACCGTCTCCTTCGCACGACGAATGATGCGTTTGGCAAATACGCTGACGGAAACGTTCCGCCGAACCTGTGTTTCCACACGGGGCCGAGCCGGTCGGGGGACATCGAGATGTCGCTAGCCATCGGGGTTCATGGCCCCGGCGACGTTCACGTTTTGCTGGTGGGTTGAGAGAAGGCGACAATGAAAAGGCTTTTGAAAGGAGCGGGTAGTGTAATCC
>JBOHBL010000899.1:0-2520 GCA_050698295.1 Rubrobacteraceae bacterium
ACTGGCACCTCGACTGGACGGACGACTGACGATCAGGCTCCTGGAACTCCGCCGGAGCCGCTGATCACCGCCACGATCGTGGTGCCGCGTGGAAACTCGTCGCGCTCGATCAGATCGAACAGCGCGAACATCATCTTCGCTTCGTACACCCAGTCGAGCCGGAGGCCGTGGCGTTGCTCGAAGTCGTCGATGAACGCATCCAACTCTGGTGGTCGCTTTGCATATCCGCCGAAGTGGTAGTCCAGCACCAGCCGCCAGGAGCCTGCTCGCTCGCCATAGACCTGCTCCTGAAGCCGGACGGTGTCACCCTCGAGGAACCCCCCGCCCTTGAGCACCGGCACGCCGATGGCGGACTGGTCGGCGCCCAAACCGCCAGCGAGACCGGCCAGGGTGCCGCCGGTCCCTACGGCGCACATCACAACATCGACTGATGCATCGATCTCCGCAGCCATCTCCGCACAGCCGCGAACAGCCTCGGCGTTGCTGCCGCCCTCCGGAATCAGATAGAAGTCGCCGAACTCCTCGCGCAACGCATCGATCACCGCCGCGGACGTCTTCTCCCGGTAGGTCGATCGATCGAGGTACGACAGGCGCATGCCTCGCGACACCGCGAACTGAAGATGCGGATTCAGCGGGACATGCTCCTCGCCCCGGATCACACCGATCGTCTCGAACCCGAGCCGAGCCCCCACCACTGCGGTCGCGATGATGTGGTTCGAGTACGCACCACCAAAGGTCAGCAACGTCCGCGCCCCGCGTCGCCAGGCGGCTTCGATGTTGTACTTCAGCTTGCGCCACTTGTTGCCCGAAATCTCTGGGTGGATCAGATCGTCACGCTTGAGAAGCACCCGTAGGCCCGCGCGCGCAAGGCGATAGTCCTCGATCTCTTCGACCGGAGTCGGTAGTCGAGCCTCGGCGAGTAGTTCCTCGTCCACGTCGGCTAGGTCCCGAGGCGAGGCTTGAGAAGGGCGTCCGGGGCTATGTCGTCGAAGCAGGCCGAAGCAATGTCGCCCGCAAGACCATCAGCCCCGCACGACGCGGGGCTGTCGTACGTCACGGTAGGCCGCGCAGAGACACGGGCGAACACCATCGGCCTCAGGCCATCTCTCGTACGTCGATCTGCCCCGTCACCGCCGCCGTGATCAGCGCCACCCGGCGCTCCTTCGAGAGCTCGATGAACCGCTCCGTCTCCGCGATGAGCTGATCGACCTTCGTGGTCTGCTCATCAATGTACGCCGCTATCCGCCGCTGCTCGTCGACTGGCGGCACCGCGACCTTGAAGTCGGCGAGCAGCGGACGCCGAAGGGACTCCATCGTCACCGTGTTGCTACCTGCTAAGGCGATCGGGCGGAGGAACGTGGACAGGAAGTAGTAGAAGTACAAGCCGGTGACTTCGACGAAATCCTTGAACACGTAGACCCGCTGGTGGGCTTCGAACTTTCCGTTGTAGTAGTGGAAGACTTTGCCTGTGCCGCCCTGTCCGTCGCCCGGGGTCATGACCGCCTCGCCATCAAACGAGTAGGTGTCGCTACGCAGCACCGCGCGGCCGCGCACGTAGAACGGGAAGTCGCCATCATCGGTCGCGTTCCCCGAGTCCTCTGAGCCAGTGGTGATCGTGCACAGGTGTCGGGTCGGAACCACGCGCCAGTTCTTCGGAATGGGACCCAGCAGTTCGACGCCGGAGGGAACAGTGTCGGCTCCGTCGATCCCAGCGGTCAGCGCCCGCCGGATAGTCGCTTCGCGTCGCTCGCGAAGCATCTCGATCAGGCGCTGCTGCTCCTCGATGAGGGTGTCGATGCGGGACGTCTCGCGGTCGAGGTAGTCGGCGATGGATCGCTGCTCTTCTACCGACGGCAACGGGATCGCAACCTTGGACAGATCTCCCGACTTGATCCCGACCCGCGTCACGCCAGATGCGAGGACGGCCCACTGATCCATCGTCGGGCGGGAACTGAGTGCCCAGTAAATGAACTTTGGGTCCGCTTCTGCACGGTTGGGGCGAACGATCGACAAGTGATAGCCACAGATGAGGTCGTGAGCGGCGTATTCAACAAACGCCGGGATACCGATGTCATCGGACGTCTCTGAATCCTTGGTGATGACTGTGTCGCCAACCTCTAGCCGGAACCGCTCGATCTGCTCCGGCGACGCGGTCGCTGCCATGAAGTTCATGCCTTCAACGATGGCTGGATTCTTGTAGACGTCGGTGTAGTTGCAGAGACGAACAGGTAACTCGCCGTCAACCGAATGCTTGTCAACGTTGCTCGGCCAGGCATCCGCAACTTGATTCAGGCGGCCCATCCGCCAACCGCCTGGGACCTCATCAAGCCACGGTGATCCTGTGCTGACCAAGCCGCTCCGCGCCCTCACTGCTCGACCTCGCGCAGGAGATCGAGGATCTTGGCGACCTGCTTCTCCAGGTCGGCGTCGATCTCGGCGAGGGGGCGGGGCGGGACGTACTTGTAGAAGTGCCTGGTGAAGGGGATCTCGTAGCCGACCTTGGTCTTGGCGTGGTCGATC
>JBOHBL010000900.1:0-1069 GCA_050698295.1 Rubrobacteraceae bacterium
CCGCGGATTCCCCCGAGGCCGCCGGCTCTGCCGTGACGCGCAGCAACCGCGTTCGGCGCGCCAGGATGATGAGCTCCGCTGACGATCCGTCGGCGGGTCGGCTTCGCCGGGTGACGCGACTAGGCACCGATCGAGGGGGGTTCAAGCAGCGGCAGGACCATCAGCCATGGCTCTTGGAAGTCTTCGTGGACCCGTGCGAACTCGAGCCCATGCTTTCGGTTCATCGCCACCCGCGCGTCTCGACCGAGCTCGTCCACCTCGTCAGGCCACGCAACGACCGCGATGGAACCCTGGCGTCGAGCATCGTCGATGAACCAATCGAGAAGCGCGTCCGCTGCTCCTCTGCGTCGGTGAGATGGTTTCACATAGAGGGAGCTGATGTACGACCCGAGGCCTTCCTCTCCGAGGTGGTGGTAGTCCGCGAGGTCCTGCCAGCTTCCGAAGTCGTGGTAGCCCTCTAAGACCCCGACCGGTTCGTCCCCGATCCGGGCGACGAGGTACAGATGGTCGCCACTGAAGTTCGACGGATCCTTCTCTGGCTTCCACTCATGGAGGAGCGTCTGGGCGACAGGGTCGCCTGGAGCCACTTGCTCGACGGTGATCAACGCCCACTCCGTCTACTCTGCGCTTAGCGCCATGGTTGCCTCCTGATGCTCCAGCGTAAGGCGGCCCGACGGAACTCCTGCACGAGGCCATCTTTGTCGGTGCTGCTCACTAGGGTGATGACATGATCCTTCAGCTGCGCCGAGCGAGTAGGCCGCGCCACTGATGTCGTACTACGACGGAAACCGCCTCGACAACTACCTTCGCAAGCGCATGAGGGACGCGCACGCAGAGCTCGCCCAGCTCGATCCCGACGTGCTTCTGGCCGAGAACGTGGACGTCCTCATCGAGGTCCTGATGGACAAACACCTACCCACGGAGATCAGCGTCGACTGGGATGGCGTGACCAGCACCGGCATCGATGAGGTGACCATCAAGGTGCGGGATCAGTTTGGGCGAGACCGGATGTACGACGTACCGGCTAGCAAGACGACACTTCGGTTCCCCGCGAGCGGAAGCCTCGAGA
>JBOHBL010000901.1:0-1299 GCA_050698295.1 Rubrobacteraceae bacterium
CCGACGCGCCGGATACGAAGGGAGAGCGCGTCGGGTTCGTCGGGGTCTCGGTGGGAGGGTCTCTGGCGTTGCTCGCGGCGCGGGATGATTCGCTTGAAGACCGCGTCTCCGTCGTCTCGTGCCTCGCGCCGTACACGGATCTGGAGAACGTCTTGCGACTGGCGACCACCGGGACTTATCCCGGCGAGGGAGAATACTACGGCGGTGGAACGCCTCATTATCTGCGTGTGATCACGGTCCGCTCGGCCGTCTCGCTGTTGCCGGAAGGGGAAGAAAGGGATTCGCTCCTGCGCCTGGTCCCGGAACTCCGTCACTACTACGGCGCCGGCCCCGACACCGCCGACCCGCTCGTGGCAATCCCCGCGTTCAAAGTCGTCAACGACGACGAACTCTCCCCGGAAACAGAGAGCCTGATAAAACTCCTCCTCAACAGAGACCCCGAACGCTTCGACGAGCTGTACGCGGACCTCTCGCCCCGGATGCGCGAGGAGATCGAAGCTCTCTCGCCCGCGAGCGGCGCTAACCGCATCGAAGCGCCCGTCGAGATAGCCTCCGCCCCCCGCGACGAATACTTCCCCGTCGCTGAATCGAAGATGCTGGAAGGAGATGTTCCAGACCTTCGCCTCACCGTGACCCCCGCCCTCAAACACGTCGAGCCGGACCCGGAGGACATCCCCGCTCTGCTGGCCCTGAACGGCTTCGTGGTACGCTCGTTCGAGGAGGCGAGTTCAGAGAAGTAGCCACGGTCTTCGGTCGAAATCTCGCCTGAGCGGAGACTGAGCTTTCCGAACACCGCTGTACGAACGCTAGCGAATTTCCCCAACGAACTCGCGTTCAGGGTCGTGCGGGACGATGGGAGAACCGTCCACGAGGAGATCGGCGCGTTCGCGCGTCCGTTCTTCGGCGAACATCGCCTCTTCCTGGCGCGCCCACATCTCCCAGTGCGGCCGAAACGCCTCCCCGTCGCGCTCGATGCCGCGCCTCATCCGCAGGTCTTTGGGAGCTTCGACCCACACAAGGAAGGAGAGGCGCGGGGACGCCGCTCTCGCTCCGCTCCCCACCCCCTCCACGACGAGCACTCGCGGTGGCGGTATTTCGTTCCACTCCGCGTACTCGCCGCGCTCCCAGTCGAAGCGCCGGTAGCGGACGGGTCGGCCTTTCGCGAGGGGTTCGAGTATCCACCCGACGAGTTTCGGGACGGCATCGGCGAGACCGTCCCAGCCCGGATAAATGTCGTCCATGTGGAGAGTGGGGGCGTCGAGCGCGCCCGAGACTTTTTCGGCGAACACGGTCTTCCCC
>JBOHBL010000902.1:0-3652 GCA_050698295.1 Rubrobacteraceae bacterium
ATATTTGCTGGTTCGAACACTCCTTCTCGGCTTTGGCATCGGCGAGAGGGTCGAGAAGACATCCAACTTCCCGACGTGGCTGCTCTTTGTGTTCGCCGCACTTGCCGGGGGCTTCATCCTCGCGCTAAACATCGACGCGCGCGTGATCGACGTCGGATACGCCGGCGTCGTGGGGGGGCAACTCATCGTCGACGGAGTTCTCCCCTACGGCAACATGCCCGGAGACGTGGACACCGGCGACACCTACGGACCTCTCAACTACCTGCTCTACGTCCCGTTTATCTGGATGTTCGGCTTCTCCGGCGAGTGGGACTTTCTGCCGGCGGCTCACGCTTTGACGTCGTTCTCCTTCGTGGCGGGGGCTCTGGCGATGCTCTATGCGGGCTGGAAATTCTCCGGCCCGAAGGCGGCGGCGGCGCTCGTCTTCGCGTGGTGCGTGTTTCCGTACACGCTGTACTCGACGAACAACAACACCAACGACATCATCGTCGCCTCGGCGGCGGCCGTCGGCGTCGCGCTCGCCGCCTCGCCAATAGCCCGCGGAGCCGCCATCGCCGCCGGATTCTCCTTAAAACTCTATCCGCTCCTCCTCGGCCCCCTGTGGCTCCTCCACGGCGGTTTCAAAAAACGTCCCATAACGGACTTCATCATCGGCGGGGCGGCGGTCATCGTGATGACTTTCTGGGTGCTTCTCATAGACGGCAACCCGATAGACAACGCCATCCTCTTCTACGAGAAGACCCTCGCCTTCCAGAGAGACCGCGAGACGCCGTGGTCCATCTTCGCGCAGGTTCCCGCGCTCTCCTTCCTCCAGACGCCGCTGACGGTACTCACGGCGCTCCTCGCCATCGTCGTCGCCTTCGTTCCGAGGAAGCGGACGATGAGGAGGCTCGCGGCTTTCTCCGCGGCGCTCGTGATCCTCTTCCAGCTCACCGCCAACTACTGGTTCTACCCGTACGTCACGTGGTTCGAGCCGTTCATATTTCTGGCGCTTCTCCCCGCCACGAACGAGAAGACGGAGCTTGATGGGTCTCAGGCCTCGAATTCCGGGCATCGGGAAAAAGACGGCGGCGAAACTTCGCAGGAAGAAGAGGCGCGAGCATCGTGACAGATCACATCGGCGAGAAACCCATCCTCAACATCGTCGGGGAGAAGGTCGCGCTCGGGCCGATGAGGAAGGATTTGCTGGCGCTTTACCAGCTCTTGATCAACGACCTCGAAAGCACCTGATGAGCGGTCGGATGTGGGACGATATTCACATGGACTGCCTGTATTGCGAGAGGCCTTTTCGGACTAGATAGGTGCATAGGATAATTGAACAGGCGATCCTCCTTTTGTGGTCTTGAGAGCACCACACTCATCGGCCACAAGGAGCGACTGTCCTCCTCCCCGAAAGCTTCTTAAAAATTCTTTAGAAAATCTCATAAATGTGTTGACGCTGAGCCAGTGCTCGGGCAATAATAGGTGCATTGAAAAGGCATTGGAGGGGTATATACTGGACATTAGCCCCACTATAGAGAGGAGGTAGAAGGTGACGGAAGTGCAGGATCGCGCTAAACTAGCTATTCAGGAGGCTCATCGAGAGGCAGTGATGGCGCCGATAGCGGATCTGGTGGATTTCTTGATAGACCTTCTGAGCCCTCGGCTCGTCGCTTACATTGCGGGGGTCAAGGACACCAAGACGGTTCGACGCTGGGCTTCCGGGGAGACCGGCGAGATGCGTCAGCAGGATAGAGAGGAGCGAATCAGACTCACCTACGAGATAGCTCGGCTGCTGATCCAGGTTGACTCCCCCCGGATTGTTAAGGCCTGGTTCATAGGCCTCAACCCTCAACTGGACGACACATCGCCCGCTGAGGCGATTCACGAGGGGAAGCTAAAAGAGGCGCTCTACGCCGCTCGGGCCTTTACAGCGGGTGGCTAGGAAACTACCCGATACAGGCCCCCCCGAAAATGGCACGGTATGCCGTGTGGCGCGAAGCCTTGATGTGTTTGCGCCACCAGATTGGTCTTGGGCTGAAGAGGATGGCACCTTCGGCAACCGATTCGATGATCCGGGAGCCTATCGCGGAATTCCCCAGTCGGCTCGCTTTCGTGTTATCTACTGTGCTACCCATCGAGCCGGGGCATTCGGGGAAACAATTGCACGCTACCGCCAGAGCCCGACGCTGCCTCCCGAACTCGAAGAAATCGCCGACGACGATCCCGATGACCCAGAGCTGGAGGGCGGAATCCTTCCCGAGGAGTGGCGCCTGGAGCGCCGTTTGGGGTGTACCCTCCTCGATGACGACCTCCTGTTTGCGGACTTCACGGTTCCGGAAGCCACCCAGACACTTACAGAGGTACTCGCCTCGTGGTTGGTCCGCTTCCGGTTAAGTGAATTTGATATGAGCGTGATCACTTCGCAGCAACGCCGATTGACGCAAGAAGCAGCTCGGTACGTCTACGAACTAGCCGATTCCGGCCTTGTTTTCGCAGGCATACGCTATCTTTCCCGCCTCAACACTGAATGGGAGCTATGGGCCATCTTCGATGACCGCATGGTTCACACCCCAGAGGATCTTTTCGAGATTATCCGCGCTGACGATGATGATCTAATGGAAGCAGCGTCGCGTTTCGACATCACAATCGATAGCCCTTAACGGGTTCTTGCGATTCCGCGATTAGCTTCGCGTAAGGCAGGGTCTCTGCCATCACCAGCTTGAGCATCGCGTCGCGGAACATGTACGGGTCTCTCGGTTGTTGAAGCGGAACTCTAGCTCGTCTAGTGCATGATCAGGCGACCTCCTGTGGAACGGTGAGATGCTCGTAATGAGGGAAATCGAACACCCGGCATACCCTGTCCGCAAGCTCATAAGCTCCCAAAAGACCGTCCGGCTCAACAACCCTGCGCTTGCCGTGGACCCACTTCGGCTCGATGGCGTCGAGCCACGGACTCTTCTTCGGAAGAAAGCAGCTCACGATCCGCACCCCCTCGCCCGTCCGCTTGACGCGGCGGTTGTGTTTTCCGAGCCATCGCCTGACCTCTTTGGAGACGTGCCAGGAGGCGTTGTCCCAGACCAGCAGCAGAACCTTCTTGCCGAGGGCTTCGAGCCTCCCGGCGCACCACCCGAGGAACTGGGTCGTTATGGAACTCACGGGCCGCCCGTCCACGAAGCGCAGCCACGTCTCGTCGAGTCCGGGGAGATGGAGTCCGTAGCAGGAGATGGCCCTCGGCTCGGGATCGTCCTTGGCGACCGACCGTTGGACGAGGCGGAGGGGATTCCCCTCCCCGGCCCAACTGTCGAGGGTGGGCAGGGCCACCCTGCTCCACCAGCATTCGTCCTGGAAACCGGTGGCCCACTCCGGATCGGAGGCGGAGATCTCCATCAGCCGGTCGCGCCTCCTTTTTTTCGTTCGTACAGGGGGTCGGGGCTTGTGATCCACCTTTTCGCCCGCATCCACCCGACTCCCAGCAGGCGCGAAAGCGTCGCCCGGATGGTCTCCCCCGCTGACGCGCCCGTTTGTGATCCCCTCCTCGAAGGCGACCCCGGCGGCCATCTCCAGAGTCCACAGGCTCGACTCCCGTCCGAACTCCCTCGGAGGGCGGTGGAGCATCTCCCTGAGTGCCTCGGCGCTTTTCTCGTCGAAAGCGGCGTGGACACGCCTGGGA
>JBOHBL010000903.1:0-1420 GCA_050698295.1 Rubrobacteraceae bacterium
TAGTTGGGGCTCTCTCTTTCGGCGGCCTCATCCTCTTCGCGCTTCTCTTCGGAGGCGCGCCACTCCTCGGAGGCCCCGCGCCAGGCGGCGCCGAGGGCGTCTTTAAACGACTCGCCGCTCCGGCGGCCCGAGCGGATGGCTTCGTTGAAACGCTCGTCTTCCTGCAGGTTGGAGACGAAACCCCGAGCGATACGTCCCAGGCGGCGCGGGATGCTCACCGGTCCCTTTCCTCGGAGTCCCACCTCTCGGAGAGGGGGCCGCGTATGACGCGGGTGTCGTCCTCGCCCTGGGTTTTATCTTCCTCGACGCGCTCGATGATCTGAGTATCGTCGCTCGCCTCGGAGGGAGGTTCGTCTTGAGCGGACGGCTCGTACTCGGAGTCGCCGCGGGGGAGGCCGAAGAAGTCCCGGACGTGCGCGACGTCTTCGAGGCCCTCGCGGGCGGCGGTGATGCGGCGTTCCTCGTTGGAGATGCCTGTGTCGCGGGCCTCGCGGGCGCGTCGGATCTGACCTTCCAGGTCTCGCACGACGTTGTCCGTTTTCTCCTGAAGCTCCTTTATCCGCTTCTGGCGCAGCTCTATCTCGGAGTTGAGCTTCGAGTCCCTCGCTCGCGTGGAAGTCGCCAAATCCTCTATGTTTATTCCGGCGGCGACGAGGGTCTGGCGCACGATGCGAACCGCGCTCGAACGCGGGACTTCGGGGGGCAGGTGCTTGATGATCTCCGCCGCCCGCTCGACGGTGAAGGTTCCTTGCGTCTCTTCGATGGGTTCCTCTTCTTCCTCTTCGTACTC
Source organism: Rubrobacteraceae bacterium (assembly GCA_050698295.1). Classification (GTDB taxonomy): domain Bacteria; phylum Actinomycetota; class Rubrobacteria; order Rubrobacterales; family Rubrobacteraceae; genus JACCWD01. The sequence continues at coordinate 791 of JBOHBL010000903.1, forward strand.
TTCGATGTCCAGCTCGTCTGACGAATACACGCTCGTACGCTCCTCTTCCGGTGGTCCGAAGACACGCGAGAGGAAGCCTTTTGGTCGCTCTTCGCTCATCGCGCCGGGAGGTGTTCGGGGTCGGGGATCTTCTCGACGGCGTGGCTCACGTCGTCGAGGCTCTTCTTGAAGAAGGCGACGCGCTCCTTGAGCCTCACGAGCCCGGAGTCGAGCGCATGAGGCGCGAGGCTCGAATCAAGGGTGAGCAGGTCGCCACGCAGGCTGCCGAGCACGCTCTCGGCCCCTTCGAGCTGCGCGTTGATGATGCTTATGCCGTTTAACATTCCGCCGTATCCCTCCAGCTCTCCCCGGCGACCGGCGAGCGCGCTCTCGAAGGTCGCGCGCAACGCGGAACCTTCTTCGAGACCCGAAATGTCTTTTTCGAGACTTTCGATGCGGCGCGCTATTTCTTTCCGGTCGATCCGGTCCAGGTGCTTCCTCAAAGCCGAGCGACGGCGAGCCAGCCTGGCCGCGTTCTCGACCTCTTCGATAATGGTGTGGATGTCCTCTTCGAGCAACGGATGGTAGTCGTCGGGGAGGAGTTCCCAGCTTTCGAGCAATCCGCTCTGAAGCTCGGCCAGACGTCCCATC
>JBOHBL010000904.1:0-2417 GCA_050698295.1 Rubrobacteraceae bacterium
ACGAAATCCTCTCCGGCCTCGCGGGCCGGGGATACCTCGAAGTCGAGTCGGAGAACGGGACGCTGTTTTATTCCATTCCGAAACGCGGCGCGTCGAACCCGGAATAAAACTCCGTCGGGTCGTTTCATGAGGCATTCTCATTCCCCTCGAAATCGCGCGGAGGCGGGAATTCATACTTTTCTCCGTCTTCTTGCCGCTGCGAATGCAGTGTGGAACAATGGCCGGGATGTCTTCGACGCGGGGAAGGGGATATGTGCGGCATCTTCGATGGACGACGCGCACCCTCCGCGCCGATCCACGCCGCGACCACCGGGAGATGAGTGCATGATCTTCGAGCAATCCGAACGGACGAAAGAACTCCGTGAACAACTCCTCACGTTCATGAACGAACACGTGTACCCGAACGAGAGCGTCTTCCACGAACAAGTCGAGTCGGCGGACGACCGCTGGCAACTCCCCCCCATCCTCGAAGAACTGAAATCGAAAGCGAAAGCCGAAGGACTGTGGAATTTGTTCCTTCCCGAGAGCGAGTTCGGGGCGGGCCTCTCGAACCTCGAATACGCTCCCTTGTGCGAGATCATGGGCCGTTCCCCCCACTTCGCACCCGAAATCTTCAATTGCTCGGCACCGGACACCGGGAACATGGAGGTCCTCGCGAGGTACGGGACGAAGGAGCAGCAAAACGAGTGGCTCACCCCGCTTCTCGAAGGAGAAATTCGGTCGGCGTTTTGCATGACCGAGCCGGACGTGGCCTCCTCGGACGCGACGAACATCGAGTCGAGCATCGAAAGAGACGGAGATGAATACGTCATAAACGGTCGGAAGTGGTGGTCAACGGGAGCCGGGACTCCCCGCTGCAAAATCCTCATCTTCATGGGGAAGACGGACATGGATGCTCCGCGCCACGAGCAGCAATCCATGATCCTCGTCCCGATGGACACGCCGGGCGTGACGCTCGAAAGAACGTTGTCGGTATACGGATACGACGAAGCTCCGCACGGACACGGTGATATTACGTTCGACGACGCGCGGGTTCCGGCGTCGAATATATTGTGGGACGAAGGGAAGGGCTTCGCCATCGCGCAGGGGAGGCTCGGGCCGGGCCGGATCCACCATTGCATGCGTCTCATCGGGATGGCCGAGCGTTCGCTCGAACTCATGTGCGAGAGGGCGAAGGAGCGGGTCGCGTTCGGGAAGCCGATCGCGGAGCAAGGCGTGGTTCGGGAGTGGATCGCCGACTCGCGCATCGAGATAGATCAAGCACGGCTGCTCACTTTGAACGCCGCCCACATGATGGATACGGTGGGCAATAAAGAAGCTCGAAGCGAGATCGCGCAGATAAAAGTCGTCGCCCCGAACATGGCGCTCCGCGTGATGGACCGGGCCATACAGGCCCACGGCGGAGGCGGCGTCTCGGGCGACTTCCCGCTCGCCCTCATGTGGTCGGAGGCTCGCATCCTCCGCCTCGCCGACGGCCCGGACGAGGTGCATCGGGCGGCGATAGCGAAGATGGAGTTGAAAAAGGAGGCATCAGGCATCGGGCGTCAGGCATCAGCAAAAACGCGCTGACGGCGAGACGCGCCCTCGAACGCGAGGCTGTATCCGCCCGAGAAAGTCGGCGCACGATCACCATACGGAAAGGAAGGTGGGATCTGGAAAGCCTGAAAGCGCATACGGGTGAGAAAGGGAAACCAAAAGCTGAAACCTGAAGCCTGAAACCTGAAGCCTACAAAAAGGAGATTGTCCGATGACGGAGAGTGGAGCGTATGACGGAAGCGGGGATCGCAGCCCGCAGTGGTGGCCCTCGCAGTACGGGGCGGACGACGAACTCGGCGCGGGCAACGAACTGACGCCGGAGCGCACGCTCGAAGCCCTCAAACTCCCGCAGTCGGGACGGGCCATCGAACTCGCCCTCACCCTCGAAGCCGGCATTCCGGCGTTTCCGCCGCGGATGTGGTCGCAGCATATTCTGGCGCACGGCGCTCAGGAAGCCACGATGTTCGGCGCCGGAGCTTCGGACACGACGTACTACGAGGAGCAGGTTTCGCAGACATACCACATCGGCTGCCACCTCGACGGCCTCGCTCACGTCGGCATAAACGGACGTTACTACAACGGCAACCACTACAAGGATTTCTATTCGCCGACCGGCTTCACGAAGCTCGGCATCGAGAACGCCAAACCGTGGATCAGCCGCGGCGTCATCCTCGACATCGCCGGCCTCGTGGGCGAAGACATGCTCGACGGCGGCTTCAATATCGCCCCCGACCATTTGGAAAGCGCCTGCGAGCGACAGGGCGTGGAGGTGCGTCCCGGAGACGCCGTCCTCCTCCACACCGGCTGGGCCTCGCTGTGGATGGAAGACAACGACACCTTCGGGGCGCAGGAGCCGGGCCTCGGCTGGGACGGCGCGCACT
>JBOHBL010000905.1:0-5088 GCA_050698295.1 Rubrobacteraceae bacterium
GTGGTCGAGCAGCGAAGCGGCGTCGGCCGCGTGGTCCGCGAAGCTCACCGGCGGAGCCGCGCGGGTGCTTCCGGCCTGGCCGCGCCGGTGGTACCTGATCAGTCGGTAGTGATCTACCAGCGCCGGCTCGGATACGAACGGCAGGAACCCGCCCGCCGCGGGCCCCGGAGGGATCAACAGCACCGGCTCGCCCGATCCCTTCAACTCGTACTCCAGCTCCACCCCGTCGAGGGTGGCGCGATCCATTTCTGGCGCTTGATCCTGTATGGTCATGTTCTCTCCTTTGTGTCGTGTTCGGTGTACGGGCGTGCTGGTCGATCTCTGGTCCGGTCCCTCTATCGCTTACCTCCTTGCGGTTTGATGTTCTGGTTTACGCGGAACAGGTTGTTGGGGTCGTACTTGCGCTTGGTGGCCGCCAGCCGCCCGTAGTTGTCGCGGTAGGAGGCTTTGACTCGATCCTGCCCCTCGTCCATCATCATGTTCACGTAGGCACCACCGGCGGAGTGCGGGTGGATCGCCTCCCAGTAGTTCCGCGCCCATTCGGTAATGCGCTCCGCGTTGGCCGGATCGGGGTCCACGCCGGCGATGACCATGCCCCAGTTAGCCTCCCGGTAGTTCCACGCCGTGTCCTTTTTCCCGACCCGGTGCGCCGCGCCGTTGATAGGGTACAGGTGCATGGTGGACTGCATGGTTGGGACCTCCGCGAACTTCATGTGCTCTTCGATGGCCTCGTCTGAGAGCTCGTTGATGAAGTCCGCCTTCCAGTACCATTGGTGCCCCGGCGGGTAGAGCCCGTCGAAGGCGCTTTGCAATGCCGGATAGGGCATGTCGTGCACGCCGTGCAGCGCCGGCGTGCCCACATCCTGGACGGGAGCGAACACCTCGTCGGCCTTTTCTTCGGATCCGGTGTAGCACCACACGACGCCGCACATCTTTTGCAGGTGAAGCTCTTCGGGGAAGGGCGGGCCGGGGGGCACGGTCAGAAAAGCGAAGAAGCCGCCCAGCTCCTCCGGCGCTTCCGTGATGAAGCTGCGGTACCATCGCATGACCTCGGGGGCCTGCTCCAGCGGCCACAGCGTCGGGCCGCCGACGATAGTGCTTATGGGATGCAGCCTGAACAGAAACGAGGTCACGACGCCGAAGTTGCCCCCGCCGCCGCGCACCGCCCAGAAAAGGTCTTCGTTCTCGTCGGCGCTCGCGGTGATGAAACTTCCGTCGGCGAGAACCACATCCACCCCGAGCAAATTATCTATGGACAGGCCGCACTTGCGCGTGAGATGGCCGAGGCCGCCGCCGAGGGTGAGGCCGCCGACGCCGGTGGTCGAGATGATGCCGCTCGGGGTGGCGAGGCCGAAAGCATGTGTGGCGTGATCCACGTCTCCCCACGTCGCCCCGCCCTCCACACGAACGGTTCGCGACGCCGGATCCACGCGGACGCCCTTCATGCGCGAGAGGTCGAGAACGACTCCGCCGTCGCACGTCCCGAGGCCCGCCCCATTGTGTCCGCCGCCCCGCACGGCGAGGGTGAGTCCGTTCTCGCGGGCGAAGTTCACGCTGGCGATGACGTCGGCGACATCCGCGCAGCGGGCGATGAGCGCCGGGCGCTTGTCTATCATCGCGTTATAGACTGCGCGCGCTTCTTCGTAGGTTTCGTCGCTGGGTTGGATCAACTCGCCGCGCAATGTTGCCCGGAGATCCTCGATGGCGGATTGCTCCGGCGTCGGGAGGGTGGTGTCCGTCATGGTTTTGCTCCTCCTTCGTTGTCTGCTTTCGGTTCGGAGACTAAAGATCGGCGGTTACGTTTTTGTTACGCAGCCGGGATCTCTCCGAAGTTCAACTGATCTTCCAGCAGCGCGAGGTCCCACTCGCGGGCATAGCGCCGTACTTCATCGTCGTCCCTCAAAGCGTCCGGCTGCAGCAAGGGGATGTCGTTATCGGCGCACATCCTCCACAACGCGAGCCACTTCCGCGCGGCCAGTTGTTTGTAGTAGGGATTGTCGCAGGGAGGCGACTTGCAAGGGGATGGCGCGAAAAGAGCGAGTATCCTGGCAATACCGCACTTGAACCCTCTCTCATGCAGCTCGAGATTCCCCCACCCGGCCACGACGCCTCCCACCATCTGGACCGTGGTCTCGCTGTTGGAATCGTCCCTCCGTCCATAAGCGTAAAATCCGCACCCACACCCCGGTTCGGGTACCTCATCGTGTCCCTCGGGGGAGAAATTCGGATTGAATTTGAGGCGCAGGCATTCGGCGTGGTTGGCGTTCAGCAAGTCCCAGCGGCAGAGGGGTTCGTGGAAGTTGTACTTGTACAAGCCCTCCAGCAGCAGGGGTTCGTTTTCTCCGTCTCTCAGCGAAAAATGCCATTTCCTGAAGCCCAGGGTGGCGTTCGCGTAGAACTCCGGTTCGCTCATGCCGGCGCCTTTTCCCTGCGCTCCGGCTTCTTCGTCGGGACGGGACCTCGTACCGGCTCACGACTCGGTTCCCTGAGCGGCTCCTGTATCGTCCTCTTCTTTCTCGGGCCTATCTCGGCCATCGTAAGTCTCCTCCTTCCACGCTTACCGTACGTCCAGATGCGCGGTGAACGTCTGAGTCAGGATCTTCTGGCCGGAAAAGACCAATGTATCGGTCGCGAAGGGGTGGCCGGGATCTGGCGCCGACCAGACGACGTAGCCGATGTTCCTCGCCGCCACTCGCTGAGACGCCTCGAAGGTCGAACCGGGCGAAAAGTCGGCCAGAAACGCTTCGAAGAACGCTCTCACTTCTTCACTTCCCCGAATAACGCCCTCCGGCGTGAGGAGTACCGCGTTCTCGCAGTAGTCGGACATGAGGGCGTCCACGTCGCGCTCGGCGAAGGCTCCCACGTGACGGGACAGCGCTTCGTCCATCCTTTGTTTCGTTTCCGACAACATCATAGAGTTCTCTCCTTCCACTCATCTCGCGAGAGCGAGCCGCGTCGGCGGTTGATGCTCACAGCCCACTCGCGACCGCCCACGCTCCCCATCCGATCAGTATCACGCCCGCGACTCGTCCCACCCGATGGCCCGCCGGAGCCACCTTTTCGAGCAAGACGAACCCCGCGATGACGGCGACCCAGAGCAAGTTCATCACCCCCGCGACAAAGAGCAGGGCCATGAGAAACCAACAGCATCCGGTGCAATAACCGCCATGCTTGAGCCCCATAAAGAGAGCGCCCCGCCTGCCCTCCCGCCATTCGTTCAAAATAAACCCCAGAGGGGATCGGCAGCGGCGCAGGCAGGCGTGCTTGAGAGACGTCCACTGGTAGGTCCCGGCCCCCAGGAGCAGGACGCCGCCGAGGATAGGGCTGGCACCGACCATCGTCGGGGAGAGCAGTGAGGCGGTATGCAACCCCCACTGGGCCGCGGCGGCCAGGGCCGCGAACCCGGCCCAGACCACCAGATAGCCCAGGAGGAATATCCCTGTCGGCGCGTACGGGAGTCGTTGCTTGCGGCGTCTGCGGTTGACGTTGGCAAAGGTGAGGATCATGGGGGCGGCAGAGGGCGTCATCATGGCCACCATCATCACCGCCCACATGACGAACATCAGGGTGAAGTCCACGATGCCCCACGCCTGCATCCGGGGCATGGCCATCCCCATCTCCATGTTCTGCGCATCTCGGGCCAGATAGGCCGTATAGGCCCAGGAGAGCACGGCGATCACCGCGAGACCGGACAGCACGATGATGCGGTCTCGCCTCAGTACGGTTTCAGCGACTTCGCTCGACATGTCCTCGGGATCCCTCCCTGGTAGGTGAAACTTCATGCGGGCTTCTCAGAGAGCGGCGCTCACGACGTCCAGGAGAAGGGCGTGGAGAAGCCGCTCTTGTCTTTGGCGGCGAAGTCGAGTCCCAGGCCGCGCACGCGCGAAGAGAGGGCGCGGGCCGGGATCAGGCTCGAGTTGGCCGGGTGCTTCGTCTCGGTGAGCTTCGGCGGTGGACCGTCCGGGTCGAACGGCGAGACCACGTCCTCGATCTCCACCTCGACGCCGTCTCCGACCTTGACCCGGTGGCGGCGGCCGTCGTCGGTGTGCTCGATGGAGGCGACCTCCATGCCGAGGTTCTCGCCGATGAGCGGGACGAGGTTGGCGATCGGACCTCCCGACTGCCCCGAAAAGATGCCCGCGAGCTTCTCGGCCTGCTCCTCGCCGGCCTTCTCATCCATGAACATCCCGACCCGCCAGTTCCCCTCCGACATCTGCCTCGGAGCGTCGAGGAGCAGCACGACGCTGCGGTCGCTCACGTCCGTGCCGTCAACCTCGCCGGAGTCGATGTGCCAGGACAGCAGCGCGTAGCAGCGGTCGTAGTCGGCGGGCGCGGAAAACCCGCTCGCGCCGCAGGGACAAACGACGTCGCAGTTGCAGTTCTCGATGTAGGTGCCTTCCAGGCGCCAGGCCATAGTATGGCCTCCTTTCACTGGTGGACTTCGACTAACCCCGGTCAAGATCTAAGTTCCCAAAACTTGCACCTCCTTCACTTGCGCTCGCTTCCAACCAGGAGGCTAACGGGCCAACGTTACGCTTTTGTTACGGGAGTGGGAGGACTCGCCCGAAATTCCCTGTAAATACCTCATTTGAGCGATGCGCTTCGTTTTGTCGGCTGTTATGGTGGAGCAGCGAATAGAGCAAACTCGGGCTTCCAGCCCGAGAAAGTAGACGATGGTGGGGCTGAGGATCAAACTGTTCGGCGAGTTCCGGGTCTGGCGCGGCGAAGACCTCATCGAAAACGAGGGGTGGGGCCGCCAAAAGACACGCACTCTTCTGAAATTCCTTCTCACGCGCCCCGGTCGAGCCTTTTCGCGCGATGAGATCATGGACTCTCTCTGGCCCGACACGCCCCCCAAATCCGCCGAGAAGAGCCTCCGGGTGACGGTGAGCCTCCTCCGAAAAGCCCTCGAACCGAACCTCGAACGCGGCTCCGACTCGCGCTTCGTCCTCCAAAAACGCCCCGGATACGCATTCGAAAGCCACCCGGACTGCGAAGTGGACGCATGGAGTTTCGAGGAGCATCGCCAAAAGGCGGAAGGGTTTCAAAGAGCCGAAAAATACGACGAAGCCATCGAGGAGTACCGGG
>JBOHBL010000906.1:0-6078 GCA_050698295.1 Rubrobacteraceae bacterium
ATGCCCCGCACATATAAAACGCCGCCGAGAACCCGGTCACGGAGATCACGAACCCGAACACGAAAGCCCCGAGTCCGGTCCCGGCGTCGAAGGCGACGTTCCACAACGTGCTCCCGAGCCCGTACTCTTTTTTCGAGACGCGCTCCATCGTCAGCAGCAGCGTGGAGTTTTGCAAAAGCCCGAAACCCGCCCCGAAGAGGACGGCCCCGAGAAGAAGGACGAAGCCGCCTCCCGAGAGAGCCGCCACCCCGACGGCCGCCGAGACGAGGCCGGGAAAAAGGAGAAGGCCCGGACCGTTCCGGTCGGCGAAGCGTCCGGCCCACCAGCGGAAGACGGTCGTCGAGATGCCGAAGAGAAGGAGGGCGCCGGCGGCCGAGAATGCTCCGGCTCCGGGTTTGGCGAGCGGGAGGAAGGTGAGGACGACGCCGGCGGTGACGGTCGTGGAACAAAAGAGGAGCATTATCCGAAGGAGCGGACCGCGAGAGAGTCCGGCGAAGAATCCCGCCCGACCTTCCGGATCCGGCTCAGGAGCCGAACGTATGGCGAGCGCGGAGACGATGCCGAAAAGCGGCGCCGCCGCCCCGAGCACGAACACGATCCCGAAGTCGAAGCGGTCCACGAGCCACAGCCCGAGGGCGTTGCAAAAAATGTTCGGGACGGTGATGGCGAAACCGAGGATTCCGAGCGCCTCTCCCCTCCTCTCCGGCGGAGCTATCTCCGCGATGAGGCCGACGAAGACGACCGTGACTATCCCAAAGCCGACGCCACGAAGAAGGGTCACGGCGAGAACGGAGGCAACGGAATCGGCGAGAACATAGAGAAACGCCGGAAGCCCGAGCAAAGCTATCCCCGCCGCCAGAGAGTTCCGGTATCCGAAGCGCCTCAAAACCCGGGGCATCTGGATCTGGGCGAGAACCGTCGTGAACATGAAGGCCGCCGTCGTCACCCCGGCCCCCGCGCTCCCCCCGCCGACCTCGCTCGCATATAACGGCACCACCGAAAGGAGCATTTGAAACCCGAACATCGAAGCGAGAGCCGCCCCCGTCACGAAGAGCAACGGTACGGTGAAAAGCGAAGCGCGGTCGGGGATATCGGGTCGTCTCTCCACAGCCGCTTACTCTACCCCGAAAGCCTCACTTTTCCCGAGACAAGAAGATGCGCGAAAACCCCGTGGCCTTCGCGCATCTTCTTGTCTACTTTGTCTGTCAGTTTATTTCAGAAGGGGATATCGTCGAAATCCTCTTCGTTTACATCCACGTCGTCGCGGCGCTGTTGACCGCCGCCCTGACCGCCTTGACGGGCTCCGCCGCCTTCGCTGTCGGCTCGACTACTGAGGAACTCGACTCTATCGGCGACGACGTCCACCTTGCTCCGTTTGGATCCGTCCTGAGCTTCCCAGGTGCGGTACTGGAGGCGGCCTTCGACGAGGACGGGGTCGCCCTTTTTCTTGTAGTTGGCGACGTTCTCGCCGAGTTCGCGCCAGGCGGAGACGTCGAAGAAATCGACCTCTTCGTTCTTCGAAAAGACCCTGTTCACCGCGAGTCCGAAACCGCAGACCGGGACACCGTTCTGGGTAAAGCGCAGTTCGGGGTCGCGGGTGAGGTTTCCGGCCAGGATCACGCGATTGAAACTCACCATTTTTTCTTCCTTTCCTCAGAGATAATCCTGCTGCCAGTCTACAGAATCGACATGGTTTCTAAAAGAGCCAAGTTCTCTCTTCGCCACACATCACGGGTTCTGGACGGCGACTTCGACGTCTTTGCTCGTGATCGTGACGATGACGTCTCCGTGCAAATCGTTGCGGAAGACTTTCGCCCCGACGCGCCGGAGACGTTCGAGGACCTCGGGGGTCGGGTGACCGTATGAATTGTCCGCTCCGCACTGGATCACAGCGATCCTCGGCGGAAACCGGCTCAGAAACAGCGGCGTCGTCGAGGTGCTCGACCCGTGATGCCCGGCCTTGAGAACCGTGAGCGGCCCCGTGTACGGACCACTCGCCATGTATTCCTCGGCCTGCTCCTCAGCGTCTCCGGCGAGCAGAACCCGCGCCGTGCCGTACGTCAGGATGAGACCGACGGAGTTGTCGTTCGATTCCCCGAAAAGACCACCCTCCGCGTCCGACGGCGGATTTATGACATCGACCCGAACTCCGGCCCAGTCCATTTGCATGCCGGCGCGAACTTCTTCGAAGGCGGCCCCTTCGCTTTGCACCTCGTCCTGAACCGAGCGGAGGAAGTTTGTGTAGGTCATGGTTTCTTTCGGGTATCCGGAGACGTAGACGTTCTCGACCGGGAAGGCGTCGAGAACGTCGGGCAGACCTCCGGCGTGATCGGCGTCGCCGCTGGTCGAGACCATGCCGTCGAGTTCACTCACGCCCCTGGAGCGGAGGAAATCCACGACGTTCGGGCCTTCCTCGGGGTTTCCGGCGTCGATCAGGTAGTTTTCGCCACCGGCTTGAACCAGGATCCCATCCCCCTGCCCCACGTCTATGAAGCTGACGGTCAACGCCCCCGAAGGCGGCGGCGGATCAGCCTCGCCGAAAGCCTGCCCGCACGAAGAGAAAAAGCCCGCGCAGAAAAGCAGCGCGAAGAACGGGACAAAGAAACGACTTTTCGGACACGGACCCACGAGAAAAGCTCCGGAACCTCGTAGCAAACGGCTCTATCTCAGTTTGCCGCACCGGAGCGTGAATGGCACGGGGGAAACGGGGAGTAGTAAAAACAAAAACTACTCCCTACTCCCTGCCTTCCGGCGTGAGCTTGTCTATCCACTGGTCGGCCTCCTGGCGGGTGAGTTCGGAGATGGATTTCCCGAGGTGCTTCTCCAGTTTCTCCACGCCGTTTTCTCCCCTTGCTTCGACGGCGAGGGTCTTGAGGAGGTCCACCTGGCTCTTTCGCGCCCTGCCGGAGTTGCCGCGCCCGCGAGCGGCGTCCTGCGTTGCGGCCTGTCCGTTCGGGGGGGAGTCGGCGCGAGCGTTTTCCTGCGCCGGAGGCGGCATCTCGCGCACGGGAGCCGGGCTACTGCGCTGAAAACTGTCCGAGGGGGGAGCGTCGTCGCCGTCGGAGAGTTCTTCGAGGGCGGTCGCTCCGACGTTCACGGCGTCGCGGAGGGCGCGGGCTTTGGCGCGGGTTTCGGCCATCCGGATCAAATGCGGCGCTATCGCCCTTCCGACGTTGTTCGGGCTGGCGTCGCCAATGCCTGAGAAAACGCGCCCGTCTTCCATCTCGACGGTCGCTTTCACCACGGCCATGTTGCCGTTCGCCTCGTCGGGAACCTGGAGGAGTTCGGTGTCTATGCCCTTCAGGCCGCGCGAGTGGGCTTCGTCGAGGAGACCGGCGAAAAGGACGTACTGCTTTCCGCTTCTCGTTATAAGAAATTCGTCTCTCATGCTCTCTGCTTCGCCTCCATCTCGCGGTAGTCCTCGCCTTCGAGTGAGATCCAATCGCACATCTCGATGATCCTGCTCGCCGTTCTCTCACCCAGTTGCGCCGCGAGGTCCTTCGGCCCGACGTTCGAGGTGAAGAGGGTGGGGAGTTCTTCACGGTGGCGGTGGTTGACTATGACGAAGATCCTCTCGCGGACCCACTCGCTCGCCCGCTCGGCCCCGAGGTCGTCGAGGAGCAAAAACTCCGCGTTCTTCACCGCTTCCATCCACTCATCGATGTTCCGTCCCGGAACGTTGTACGCCTCCCGGATGTTGTCGAGGAGTTCGGGGACCGTGACGAAGAGGGATGGTACACGCTTTCTCTGGATCAACTCGTGCATCACCGCGCACGCGAGATGCGTTTTCCCGACTCCCACCCCGCCGCAGAAGTACAGCCCGCGCCCTGAGTCCCGGTTCTCCTCCCAGTTCTTGAGGTACGCCTCGACCTTCTCCATCGCTTTGGCGGCGGAGGGCCCGGTGTAGGGCTTGAAGCTCGCGAGGGTGTGGTTTTTCATCCTTTTGGAGAGACCGCTCCGCTCTTTGAGGGTGGCGACGCGGGCGTCGCGGCGGGCGAGCTCCCACTCGCGCCGCTCGTTCTTCTTCTCGCACTCGGGAGTACACGGCAAATAGTCCCATTCGCCCTGCTTGCCGTATTTACGTTGCAAAGCGGGCGGGAACTCGACCCACCGGGCTTCGAGGTCCGCGCCGCAGTGGGGGCAGACCTGGTCATCGAGCCTGAGAGCCTTCGCCGATCTTTTATTCCCCGAAGAGCCACTCGTAGCCTTCGCGGCGTCGGGCAGCAGACCGTCGATACGCTCCATCATCCCCCCCTTCGGCTATCTTCAACGCTCCACCCTTCACCGCGCCGCTCTGCTCGACGAGCCGGAGCTTGCGATCCTTCTCGAAACGCTCCACGTCTTCGAGCGTCTTCACCCCCCGCTCGACCCAGCGCTCCAGGATGGAACGCACGTATCCGACACGTCTCGCGTCGCGTTCGCTGGCGATGCGAAGAGCCTCGCGCACCACGTCCGGCTCCACGCCGTCGCGCTCGCGGTACCCGTTCAAAAACTCGATGATGTGCGGCGCCGGCAAAGTCCCCATGAACTTGAAATAGTCGTCGGCGGAGACTCCTTCGGGCTCGGCTCTTATGACTTCGATCTCCCTCTTTGAGGATTCTTCGGGGTTTGGGGCCTCGATCTTCGCTTCCTTTGCCATCGAAGGCGGATGGTCGGCGACTTCGAGCCAGCCATCGCGTTCGACGACGAAACCCGCGCCGATCAAAGCTCCAAAAGCCTCCTCGACGCTGCGCGGCGTGGAGCGAAGAAGCTCGGCCAGTTCGTCGGCGTCGGCTTCGTCGCGTCCGATGTCGGGCAGAATTCGCAGCAACTCGTAGAGAGCGACCGCTTCGGCGCCGAGGTGGGGCATCCAGCGCAAGTAGAGCCGGGCGCGTTCGCCGCGCGCTCCTCTCTCCCCCGGAGGTGTCAGCTTGAGCCTCTCCATGTCCCGTTCAGTATAGTAGCCCGGCGGCGCTCTCTCCACGGTGGATCCGGAAAAGAAAATCCCCGGCTTCGAAGCCGGGGAGAGAAGTCCTCTATCCTTGAGGAGCCTGACCGCCGAACATGCTCAGCAGGATGGCTCCGACGACGAGTCCGATTATCATCCCGAGTACGCCTACCACTATCGCCGCGATCCCAAGCCCGCGAGACCCTTTGACGAGGCTGACAATGCCGAACACGATGCCCAGCGGGCCAAACAGAATCGGTATGATGAGTATCGCGACGATGCCGGATATAATGCCGACTATCCCCCAACCGCGTCCTCCCGGACGGGAACTCTCGCGGCTCGCATCCTCCCGGCCTCTTTCGTACTTCAGACGATCTCGCTCGCCCCGATCCCGGTCGAGATCCCGCTCCGACTCCATCCGGTTCCTGTCGCGATCCATGCCCTCGTCTCCGCGACCGGGTTCGCGTCCGAGCCTTTCGCGGTCGTTCGGGTCTCTCTCCGTCATACGCCCTCTCTTTCTTATCTCTTCGCCCGACGATGCTTTCCGGGCGTATTTACCCAGAAGCGGGCCGCGCGACACGACCGGGGTTCAGGTGGGACCTATCTCCGTCTCGCGGGGCATAAAGCCCTCCATGCCGGGGACGAGACCCTGGCTCACCGCCAGCCCGAAAAAGAGCGCGACCGTGCATATCACGATGGCTGCCAAGCCGAGCCGTCTCGCGCCGAGCGTGTAGCCGGCGATCCCGAAAACTATGCCGAATGCGCCGAGCGCGATCGAAGTGCCGGTTCCGACGAAAGTGACGATGGTCCCGATCACGGCCAGAAAAATCCCGACTCCCGCGACCGCCGCGCCAAGCGAGGACTTCATCCTTTCGGTGTTCGCCATGCGGACCTCTCTGGAAAATAGCCTGCCCTTTCAGAGACATACCCGCTCGAAAGCCACTCCATCCCCCACCGGGTAAAGGTTGGATAAAGCTTTGTTAAAAGAGGTTCTGGCTCGCGGAGAGCCCGATAAACAGCGCCGCGACGCACAGGATCACGGCCGCGCCTCCCCAGCCTCGCGACCCGAGGAAGTGCCCAGCCACGCCGAACGAGGCCCCGAGTATCCCGGCGACGATGCTCGCGCCGATGACCGAGAAAAAGGCGAACGC
>JBOHBL010000907.1:0-2533 GCA_050698295.1 Rubrobacteraceae bacterium
GGGTCTACCTCGGCGGACAGGCTCTGTATCTCCTGATCCTGCTCGGAGTAGTCCTCGCGTTCGCGCTTCGCGTGCCTTTGAGTTTGCTCCTCCAGCGTTTCGTCACCACCGACTCAGACCTCTCTAACGCAGAGGTCGGGTGGGTCGAGCCCGCGCAGCCGCAGGACCTCCGGAGCGGAATCGTCGGAGTACTGCTCGCCGCCTCCACCGTCCGGGTGCGCGTCTTCCACACCGACCCGGAGGCCGTCGAGATACTTCGCGGCGACGAGACCGTGGTCAGATAATAGAGGAGTAGCGAGTGGAGGAGTAGGGGAGTAGTTGTTTTTCCGACTCCTCCCTCTCCTCTATTCCTCCACTCCTCCAAACAAGAGGAGCGTTTTCGTGGATTATTCCCAGCCCTACGATTTCCTGATCATCGGCGGAGGGCAGGCCGGCATACCGCTCGCCTATACCCTTGCCGGTGAGGGGCTCACCGTCGCGCTCGCCGAAAGGAAAGACCTCGGCGGCTCGTGCGTGAACTTCGGCTGCACGCCCACGAAAGCGGCCATCGCCTCCGCCAGGGTCGCCCATCAAGCGCGGCGCGCCGAAGAGTTCGGACTGAAGATACCGGAGGTCTCGGTCGATTTCCCCGCCGTCCTCGAACGCGCCCGCGGCGTGGCCGAAGGCAGCAGAGGCGGCATCGAAAAGGGATTCGCAGAGACCGACAACCCCGAGCTTATTCGCGGACACGTCCGCTTCGAGGGCCGGAGCGAGGACGGTTTCAATCTAAGCGTGGGGGAGAGGGGCGTCACGGCGAGGCAGGTCGTCATAAACACCGGAGCGAGGACCGCCGTCCCCCCTGTGAGCGGCCTTGGGGATATAGACTTCCTCGATTCCGGGAACTGGCTGCATCGGGACGAGCTTCCGGCCCGGCTCGTCATCATCGGCGGTGGGTACATCGGGCTCGAAATGGGCCAGTTCTACCGCCGAATGGGCAGCGAGGTCATCGTAGTCGCGGGAGGCTCGGGGCGCGTCGTGGCCCATGAGGACGAAGAAGTTTCGGCGGCGATGCAAAACATCCTCGAAGAAGAGGGGGTGGAGTTCGTCTCGGGCCGTCGGGCCGAAAAGGTCGAGAAGCGGGGAGATATGGTCTCACTCGCCCTCGACGATGGGAGCGCACTCGAAGGGACGCATCTCTTTTTGGCGACCGGGCGAAAGCCGAACACCGACGACCTCGGTCTCGAAAACGTCGGCCTCGAGCTCGCGAAAGGAGGAACCATCGAGGTCGATGGACGGCTCGCGACGAAGGTCGATGGGATCCAGGCCGCCGGGGACGTTCGGGGAGGTCCGATGTTCACCCACACCTCCTACGACGACTTCCGCGTCATCGCCTCGCAGATTGTGGGCGACGGCTCGCGCACCACCGACCGCGTCGTGCCGTATGCCGTCTTCACCGACCCGGAACTCGGACGGGTCGGGATGACCGAGAAGGAAGCTCGCGAGGCCGGGCATGACGTCGAAGTCATGCGCTACGAAATAAAAAACGACGGCAAGGCGACCGAGATCGGGGAGACGAAAGGCTTCATCAAAGTCGTCGCGGACAAAGGAAACAAGCGTATCCTCGGCGCCGCCGTCCTCGCCCACGAAGGCGCGGAACTCGTCCACGCATACATAGATTTGATGAACGCCGGAGCGCCGTACACCGTCATCCGGGACGCCGTCCACATCCACCCGACGCTCTCGGAGTCGATCCAGAGCGTCGTGGCGTGAAGCGGTTCTCCTTCGTCGAACCGCGCTGGTCAGCCCGCTTCGCTCGTCAGCAACTCAGCCTGTCAGCTTTTCGTTTTCGCTAATGGCTACCGGGTGATGGCGGCGTTCGCCAGATGTTCGATCTCCGTCACGACCCGGTCGAGTTCCTCGATGATCGGGGTGCTTCCGGCGTTTTTGTACGCCTCGACGAGCGTGCGATAATACCATAGCGTTCCTTCCCTTCCGCCCCGGAAACGGTCCCACAATTCCTCTCCGGCAACCCGGTAATCGGCGAGTATGGCGCGGGCGTTGTGGAGCTTGTCCGCCGACGAGACGAACCGGACGGATGGCGAGGCGGACTTCACGTGGGCGATGTATGTTTCCTTCCGCGCCCGCCACGGGGGTTTCGGGATGGCATCGGCGTCGGAGCATCCCTCGACGATTTCGGTGACATCGGCTCCGAAACGATCCGCCAGCGACTCCTTCGTCTCCCCGGTGTCCTCGATGGCGTCGTGGAGGAGGGCGGCTATGACTTCGTCCTCGGTTCCGCCGTTCTCTCCGACGATGGCGGCGACGGCGAGGAGGTGGTTTATGTAGGGGGTTTCGGAGCCTTTCCGGGTTTGCTTTCTATGCAACCTCGCCGCGTGGGCCAACGCTTCCTCGAAACGCTCCGTGTACGCCATATGCACGTCCTTTCCCGGTTCGAGTTACGCCGTGAATTCTACGCGAGGGTATTGGCCGTTCCCGATCACAGCATACAGCGGGTCTGAAAACAGCTTCTTCGGGCTTCGGTCGAGGCTTTGGA
>JBOHBL010000908.1:0-1678 GCA_050698295.1 Rubrobacteraceae bacterium
CCCCTCCTTCGTGTCCTCCCGCGAGGGCGACGGCGAAGCGGGCCGCGTCGTCCACGCACACGACGCCGGGGTCGGTATGCTTGTCTTCGAGGAGCGGCGCGAGGAGCCGCACCGCCGCGCCGGTCGCCAGAAAGAGGACGATCCCGGCGCACTTCCCCCACGCCCGCGCGAGGCTCTCGCGCGGACTTCCCTCGTATATACCGGCGTCCGGCCACGCGCGTTCGAGGTGCGCGGCGTTGCGAGATCCGTTCGCCGTCGCGGCGATGAGGGCCACCGTGTCCGCCTTCCCGCTCATCCCGGCCACCTGCCCCGACTCCCGAAGCGAGCGAAGCTAAGCGCCTCCCGACTCCCGACTCCCGACGAATTGCCGGGTTCCCGGCGATCCGCCATTATGCTCGCCTCCCCGCTACGACGAAGACCGGGTTCTCCGGGACGAGCCGGCTGAGTTCGCCGACACCCTTCATGCGCGACGCCTGCAAAAGGGTCGTCTCGACTTCCAGCCCGACCTCTTCGAGCAGCTTCGCCGCCGGGACGACCCGCTCCACCGTAACGAGGGTGAGGACGACCGCCCGGAGAGATCGCCCCGCGCAGAGGCGTATCGTCTCTTCGAAACCGCCGCCCGTCCCGCCTATGAAGACGGCGTCCGGGTCCGGGAGGTCTTCGAGCGCGTCCGGGGCCTCTCCCTCGACGACCTCGACCGGGGCTCCGTGCCGGGCGACGCTCTTCCGAACGAAACCGCACGCTTCGCGGTCGCGGTCGACGGCTATGGCGGCGGCGCCGAGGCGGGAGCACTCGACGGCGACCGAGCCGCTCCCTGCTCCGACGTCCCACACGAGGTCGCCGACTCCGGGGCCGAGACGCGAGAGGACGAACGCGCGAACCTCGGACTTCGAGATCATGTCCGACCGGTGCTCGAACTCGTCCTCCGCCAAAGCCCACCGACCCGGACTCCCGATCCCACCCGAGACCCACGACTTCTCCCCCGGTACGTACCCCGGCTCCACCACGACCACCACGTTCGGGTCGCGCCACTCCCCGGCGGATATTTCCTCCGGTTTCCCGCGAAAGACGCGCTCGTCGGGTGCGCCGAGGCGTTCGCACACAAAGAACTCCCGGTCGAGGCGGTCGAGGGCTTCGGCGAGTTCGGAGGGGCCGAAGTCCGGCGCGGTGAGGACGGCGACCTTCGGGTGTCTCCGGCAGACGTTCACGGCCCGGCGCGGCTCCCGCCCGTGCGCGCTCACGACGAGGGCGTCCTCCCACGAGAGACCGGCCCGCGCGAAGGCGAGCGAGACGGAGGAACGGGCCGGATGCACGGCGAGCTCCTCCGGGCCGAAGCGTTCCGAGAGGAGGCGCGTGATGCCGAAAAAGCCGGGGTCACCGGAAGCGAGCACCGCGACCGGCCCCGGCGCGCCGGAGATACGGTCCACGGCCTCCGAGAGATCTCCCCGGAGGACGAGTGCCCGGTCGCCCTCGATCCCCACTTCCGCGAGATGCCTCTCGCCCCCGGCGACGAGCGATGCTTCGCTCACGAGCCTTCTCGCCTCCTCGGAGAGCGGGCATCCATCGAGACCGATCACGGCGATGCGAACCGACCCGCGCGTTTCTCCGTTCATCCCATCCCCTTCACAGAGAGGCGCATATTCGTAGAGACGACCCGGCGGGTCGTCTCCCGGTGGGT
>JBOHBL010000909.1:0-11827 GCA_050698295.1 Rubrobacteraceae bacterium
TGGGCGGGGGTTCTCCTGGCGGTCCACGCGCCGCTGATCTCCGGTCCGTTTCCGGTGGCGGGTTCGGTGGTGGGGGCGCTGCTGGCGGTCGTGGGCGGCGGGTGGATCGCCCTGAGCGTCTTGCGGAACCCCCCTGACCGGATGGAAGCCGAAGTCCGGTCGCGTGTGCGATAGAGAACGCCCCGCCCGCGGTTAGGCAATCGAAAGGAGAAGGAACATGGGGAATGTAGGTACGGGGTTCTCGATGTCGCTGGACGGCTTCATCGCCGATCCGGCAGGCAACGTAGGTCGGCTCTTCGATTGGTACACCAGTGGCGACACCGAGTACGAAATGCCAGGCGGCGGGATGACGCTCAAGGTCTCACCGGCCAGCGCCGAGCTACTTCGAGGCTCACACGGAACGACGGGTGCGTTGGTCGTGGGGCGTAGACATTTCGATCAAGCGCGCGGATGGGGCGGCAGGCACCCCATGAACGTGCCGGTCTTCGTCGTCACCCACACGGTCCCGCAACAATGGGTCTCCGAAGGATCGCCCTTCACGTTCGTCACGGACGGCGTCAAGAGCGCCGTCGAACAAGCGAAAGCGGTCGCGGGGGACAAAGCCGTCGGCGTGGGCGGCGCCAACGTCGCGCAGCAGGCCATCAAGGCCGGGCTGATCGACGCGATAGGCATCGACTTGGTACCCGTCCTGT
This sequence comes from Rubrobacteraceae bacterium, assembly GCA_050698295.1. GTDB lineage: Bacteria > Actinomycetota > Rubrobacteria > Rubrobacterales > Rubrobacteraceae > JACCWD01. Next base: position 693 of record JBOHBL010000909.1, read on the forward strand.
TTGGAGAAGGCATTCGGTTCTTCGACCATCTGGGATCAGAGCCGATCGAACTGGAAAGCACGAAGGTGATCGAGGGTTCCGGAGTCACGCACCTTCGATTCCGCGTCGTCAAGTAGAAGGGAGAAATGACCATGGCGGATGACAACACGACCGACACCGCAGAAAGCTCAGCGAGAAAGAATCTGGTCGTTACCCGCGTCTTCGACGCCCCGGTCGAGGAGGTGTGGAGGGCCTGGACCAACCCTGAATACGTGATGCGCTGGTGGGGGCCGACCGGCTTTACATGTCCGCTCGCCAGGATGGATTTCCGTGAGGGCGGAACATCCCTCGTCTGCATGCGCTCACCGGAGGGACAGGACCTCTACAACACGTGGACCTACCGGAAGATCGCGCCGATGGAGCGGATCGAGTTCGTCCAACGCTTCGCCAACCAAGACGGAAAGTCGGTCGAGCCCGCCGAGGTGGGCCTGCCCCCGGACATCCCGCGGGAGGTACCCCACGTCGTGACCTTCGAAGCCAGGGGCGACGACGGAACGGAGATGACCGTGACGGAGTACGGCTACGCCTCGGACCAGATTGTCGATCTATCCAGGGCCGGCATGGAGCAGTGCCTCGACAAGATGGCCGCGATCTTCGCCGGATGAGCAGCAGATCCCTGTAGCTGGCGTTCTGCTGCGTTCCAGCGACAGGGACAGAAAGGAGGACACGCAGCATGCCCGAGAGCCCGAGCGCGGAGCAGTTCGTCAAAGACTTGGAAACGCACCGTTCGCAAGAACAACGAGAAAAGTATAAGCGGTACTTCAAGACCGGCGAAGGCGAGTACGGCGAGGGCGACGAGTTCATCGGGGTGCGAATGGGGACGGTCTTCGCGCTCGCCAAAGAGCTCATCGAGACGCCGCCGGACGAGATCGAGAAGCTGCTCGAAAGCGAGGTCCACGAGGCGCGGGCAGGCGCGATGAGCATCTTGGACAAGCAGGGCCGGAGCAAGAAAACTCCCGAAAGCAGAAGGAAAGAACTGTTCGACCTGTATCTGAAGCGCATGGACCGGATCAATAATTGGGATCTGGTGGATCTCGGCGCTCCGTACGTAATCGGACACTACCTCTTCGACAAGCCGCGCCGCGAAGTCCTCTACGAGATGGCGCGCTCCGAAAATGTGTGGGAGCGCCGCATCGCCATCGTCGCCACCTCGTACTTCATCAGGCAGGGCGACGTGGCCGACACGTTCGAGATCGCCGAGGTGTTGCTCGGAGACGAACATGACCTGATCCACAAGGCCGCCGGAGGGTGGGTGCGCGAAGCCGGCAAAAAGGACCGCCAAAGATTATCGAGCTTCCTGGACAGGTACGCCGCGACCATGCCGCGCGCGATGCTGCGTTACGCCATAGAGCACCTCGATACAGAGCAGCGTAGTCATTATTTGAGCTTGAAGAAGGGCGGGTGATGACGACCGGACGAGGCGGCAAAGCCGATCCGGCACTGGGGATCGCCGGTTTGCGCAGGGCGTTCGGCGACACCGTCGCGGTGTATCGCTTTGATCCCAGCGTGTCCCGCGGATCGTTCTTCGGGTTGATCGCCCTCAACGGCGCGGGGAAGATCCGTGCAGGAAAGGACCCGGCATGACCGGGGGAGCCGACGACAGAGCCAGGATGTCGGGCGACCGACGGAAACGGTGGACGACATGGCCCGCCTACGCGGCGTGCGCGTGGATGTTTGTGTTTGCCGCGGCGCATCTCTACTGGGGACTCGGCGGCGCCGTCGGCCTGCCGCCCGGACTGTCCCTCTTCGACAACACCGCGCTGTTCGTGATCGACCTCATAGCCATCCCGCTGAACGTCCTCGGCGGGCTCTTCGCGCTGGCGCTGGTGCGGCCGTGGGGCCGACGGTTCCCGCAGTGGATGCTGCTCGCCGCGTCTTGGGGCGCCTCCGCGTTGATGGTCGCGCACGCCCTGCCCGCCATCGTCGAAGTCGTGCTTCTAACGCTGGGATTGCGCGCGGAGGAGTTGACGGCCATGGATCGCTTCAGCATGTTCCTCTACGAGCCGTACTGGCTGCTCGGGGGGATCCTGTTCGGAATGGCGGCCTGGAACTATACGCGGGGGACTAGAAGAAGTGGAAATTGAAGTGTTCGGCGGTGTCGGGTGCGCGGCGATCACCCGTCGAGCAGGAACACCGCGCTGATCCTCGAAGCGAACCCGGTTTTGGACGGCAAGACGAATGAGGGAGGCGTCGCAATGGTCCGGTTCCGGACGTATCTCCACCCTCCGCTCCACCTTTCGGACGATGCCGACGCGCCCGGACGAACGGTACATTGACGAACGTACGCATTGAACCGGGAACCCGAACAAGGAGACGAAGCCATGACGACACACCAAGCAAGCCCCGGCCGGGCAAACCGACTCATAGAGCCCGCAACGGATAGCCGGAGGACGGCCGGCAGTAATCCGCGCCATCCTTACGAACCATGAGGAACGAGCACCCGCGTCGCGGGGCGAAGGACCTTACGGTACCGGACGGCGGACCGACGCCGCGCGCGGCGTCGGCCCCTGGTGGCGGCGTCAGATCCTGGAGTTCGTGCTTACGCTGGCCCTCGCCTTTTGTGCTGGTCTTCGGCTTCGTGAAACCCGCCGTCGCGGATTCTTGCCGCGTCCCCTCCGCCAGCATGGATCCCACCCTCCAAGGCTGCACGGGATGCAACAACGACCGGGTGATGGCCAACAAGCTCATCTACCGCTTCACGCAGCCCGAGAGGGGGCAGGTGATCGTCTTAGAGGGCGTCGAGGACGACGGCGAAGACCTCCTCATCAAGCGCGTAGTGGGGGTGCCCGGCGATACGATCGGGCTCAGGGGCGGCACCCTGTACGTCAACGGCGAGCCGCGGGAAGAACCCTACGTCCACGCGAACCCCTGCGTCCCGTACGTGCCCAAGTCCTGCGCCTTCGGTCCCGTGAGGGTGCCCCAAGGGCGCGTCTTCGTCATGGGCGACAACAGGGCCAACTCGCACGACTCGCGGTTCTTCGGGGCGGTGCCCGTGGAGAACGTGGAAGGCGAGGTCTTTCTGCGCTACTGGCCGCCGGGCAGGATAGGTTCGCTCTAGCCGCCCGCCTTCCTCGGATCCTGCCGCCGTCCTCCGACTATCCGTCGCCACCTCTACGAGTCGGTTTGGTGTGGAACAACAGGAGGCAAAACGCGAGAGGGTATCAGCGAGATTCTCCATGAGTTCACGACGGAGGTGTCGGCATGAATCGAGCATTGCACAACAAGGTGGCGCTGGTCGCAGGCGCGACTCGCGGCGCTGGCCGGGGAATCGCAGTCGAGTTGGGTGCGGCCGGAGCCACGGTGTATGTTACCGGCCGCACCACGCGCACGCATCGCTCCGAGTACGACCGCCCCGAAACGATCGACGAGACGGCCGAGCTCGTGAATCAGGCCGGCGGCCGCGGTGTCGCCGTTCAGATCGATCATCTGGACCCGGCTCAGGTTCAGGCCCTGGTGGGGCGGATCGAGGGCGGGCACGGTCGCCTGGATGTTCTGGTGAACGACATCTGGGGAGGGGAACTGCTTACAGAGTGGAATGTGCCGGTGTGGGAGCACTCTCTCGAAGGCGGGCTCCGCATGCTGCGGCTCGCCATAGACACGCACATAGTCACCAGCCATTTCGCGTTGCCCCTGCTGATCAAAAACAGGGGCGGACTGGTGGTGGAGATGACGGATGGCACGGCCGATTACAACGACACGACTTACCGGCTGTCCCTGTTCTACGATCTCGCCAAAACGTCCGTCATTCGCATGGCATGGGCACAAGCGCAGGAGCTGCGGCCCCATCAATGCACCGCTGTTGCCCTGACACCCGGCTGGTTGCGTTCGGAGATGATGCTGGAGCACTACGGTGTCAGTGAAGCGAACTGGCGCGACGCGATCGATAAGGAACCGCACTTCGTCATCTCGGAGACGCCTCGCTTCGTGGGACGCGCGGTGGCCGCGCTCGCCGCGGATCCGGAGGTGATGCGCTGGAGCGGTCGATCCTTATCGAGCGGGCAGCTTGCGAAAGCGTACGGCTTCACCGACCTCGACGGCTCCCAACCCGACGCCTGGCGCTACATCCGCGAGGTCCAGGACGCGGGCGAGCCCGCCGACGCCACTGGCTATCGGTGACCGTCCCGAGGCTCGCGTCGGCACCAGCGCGACGTTGGGGGAGATCACGGATCACGCCGAAGTGTACGCCGACGAACTGCGGCTCATCCGGCTTTAGCAGAGCGAGAGGAGGTGAGCACCAGAGCAAAGACACAGTACCGCCGGCCAGTGGCCGGGCTACAGAATCCTGTAAGTAGTCAGCTACCGAACACGGGCAACGAAAGGAGAACCATGAAAATCATACGTGTGGCGGCGCTCGTCTATGCGACCGTTTCCGTGGGCGTCGTCGCCTTTCAGGTCGCGTTGGCCGCCGGCGCGCCGTGGGGCGCGTACGCGATGGGCGGCGCGTTCCCGGGACAGTTCCCACCGACGCTGCGCAACGCCGCGCTCGTCCAGGCCGCGCTCATCGTCGGGATGGCCGCGGTCGTGCTGTCGCGGGCCGGGCTCGTCCTTGCCGGATGGTCTCGCGCCTCTCGCCGACTCGTGTGGGTCGTCGTCGCGTTCGCGGCCGTGAGTCTGGTGCTCAACCTGATCACGCCCAGCGCGGGAGAGCGCGCCATCGGGGTGCCCGTGGCGTTGGTGCTGCTGGTGAGCAGCGCGGTGGTAGCCGTCGAGCGGTCCCCGGGACGCCAGAGATGAAAGGAACTGTACCCGAACGACAAACACAAAGAAAGGAGACGCCTATGGCGAACGATGAAGCCAACGACACCGAAAATCCCCGGCGGCCACCCGATCCGGATTCCGGAGGTGGGCCGGTGCCACGCTCGCGGCTGGTTCGGGAGCTTCGGGAACTCGGTTTGGAACCGGGCGACGTGGTGATGGTTCATTGCCGGATGAGCGCGCTCGGCCACGTGGTCGGCGGCGCCGAGACCGTCGCGCGCGCCCTCCTCGACGCGACCGCGCCCGGCGGGACGCTCATGGCCTATACCGGATGGCAGGACGAACCCCCCGAAGACCTCGACGCGCTCGGCGAAGAGGCGAGGCGCGCTCATCTCGAAGAACATCCGCCATACGACCCGCGAACATCGCTCGCCCGCCGGGACCACGGGCGGATTCCCGAAGCCTTGAGGATGTGGCCCGGCTCCCTCCACAGCGGACACCCGGAGGCGGGAGTAGCGGCCGTCGGCCCGCTCGCCGAAATGCTCACCGCCGAACACCCCCGCGACGACGCATACGGCGCCGGCACGCCATACGCCCGGCTGGTCGAGGCCGGTGGCCGGGTGGCGATGGTGGGAGCGCCGCTCGAGACCGTGACGCTCGTGCATCACGCGGAGGCCATCGCGAACGTTCCCGGAAAACGCCGCGTGAGCTACGGCATGCCTATCCTCGCGGGGAACCCCGCCGAGCGTCTCTGGCGAACCTTCTCGGACATCAATACCTCCGAGGGGGCGTTTCCTTACGAGCGAATCCTCGGCGAGGAGGACTACATCGAGCACATCGCGCGTTCGGCGCTCGCGGCGGGGGTCGGGATGGAGGGCGCGGTCGGGGAGGCTTCAGCTTACCTATTCGATGCGCGGAGGCTCGTCGAGCACGCGGTCGATTGGATCGAGTACAACTTCCGATCCGGGAGCAGCGGGGGACCGACTTTACAAGGGGGTAATTCGTGACGGAGGAGCTTTATGGAAGCCTGGCGGAGTGGTGGCCGCTCATCTCGCCGCCGTCGGAATACGCCGGGGAGGCGGCGCTTTACGTCGAGATGATCGAGGACGCGGCGCAACGTCCGGTTCGCAATGTACTCGAACTCGGCAGCGGGGGCGGCAACAACGCCTCGCGCATGAAGCATTCGTTCGCCATGACGCTCGTCGAGCCCGCGGACGGGATGCGCGAGGTCAGCCGCGCGCTAAACCCCGAATGTACTCACCTCCCCGGCGACATGCGAACCGTCCGGCTCGACCGCGCGTTCGACGCGGTGTTCGTACACGACGCCATCATGTACATGACCATCGAGGACGACCTCCGCTCGGCCCTCGCGACGGTCGCTTTCCATCTCGCGCCCGGCGGCGTGGCGCTCGTGGCGCCGGACGCGACCGCCGAGACGATAGAGGACTCCGCGGAGCATGGCGGCGGCGATGGCGAGGGAGGGCGTCGGGCGCGATACCTCGAATGGACGATCCCGCCAGAAGCCGGCGAAACCTCGTATGAGACCCACTACGTTTTCCTGTTGCGAGAGTCCGACGGGAGCGTTCGCGCCGTCCACGACGCGCACCGCGAAGGGGTGTTTCCGCGCGCGACGTGGCTGCGCCTGTTCGGCGAGGTCGGACTCGAGGCGAAGCTCGCGCCGAGGGAGATCGAGGGTGAAGAGTACGACTCGTTCATCGCGTTCCACGATGCGACGTTCGACGGAGCGGAATCTCCATCGAAAGGATGATGGAGAGCGGGAGACGGCAACGTATAACCATGCGGTTGGCCGCAGCGAGCAGGAGGAAATATGACCGAAGCCGCGCCGAAAACCGGGGAACGCCGCGACGACCGGAAGCGATGGCTCGCGTTGCTCCTGGTTTGCGCGGCGCAGTTCATGCTCGTCGTGGACGGCACGATAGTCAACGTGGCGCTGCCTTCGATTCAGGATTCCCTCGGATTTTCCCAGGTTACGCTCTCGTGGGTGGTGAACGCGTACCTCCTCACCTTCGGCGGCTTCCTCCTTTTGGGCGGGAGGGCCGGGGACCTCTTCGGGAGGCGGAGGGTCTTCGCCTTCGGGATGGCTTTGTTCACGCTCGCCTCGCTTTTGTGCGGACTCGCCAACTCACAGGCGATGCTCGTGGCGGCGCGCGCTTTGCAGGGGATAGGGGGCGCTATCATCGCCCCGGCGGCGCTTTCGATCATCATCACGACTTTTAGAGACCCTGCGGAGAAGGCGCGGGCGATGGGTATTTGGGGCTTCGTCGTCTCCGGCGGCGGCTCCATCGGGGTGCTGCTTGGCGGCGTCCTGACCCAGACGATGGGGTGGCCGGCGATCTTCCTCGTCAATCTACCCGTCGGCATCATAGCCCTCGCCCTGTGCCGACCCCTCCTCGCCCCCGACCCGAAGCCGAATGTGAGCGGCGGTTTCGACCTCCCCGGAGCCATCCTCATCACCGCCTCGATCGTCGCGGCGGTCTACGCGATCATCGGCGCCGGAGGGAACCCACCCGCCTTCACCATCCTCCTCCTCGTGATCGCCGCGGCGCTCATGGTCGCCTTCGCGGCGGTCGAGAGGCGGACGACGGCGCCGCTCGTGCCGCCGGGAATCTTCGCCTCCTCGCCGAACCTCGCCGTGAGCAACATCGTCATGGCGCTCACCGTCGTGGGGCTCGTGGGATGGTTCTTCTTCAGCGCGCTCTATCTCCAGCGGGTGCTCGGCTACGACTCGCTCGCCACCGGGCTGGCTTACCTGCCGGCCACGATCGCGATGGGGGTGATCTCCTACGCCGTCGCCCCGAAGGCCGTCGGCCGCTTCGGCATAAAGCCGATGATAGCCCTCGGACTGGGAATGATGGCCGCGGGGCTTTTGCTGTTCGCGCGAGCGCCCGTCGAGGGAAGCTACCTCCTCGATGTGTTGCCGGGGATGCTCCTCCTCGGAGTCGGGCCGTCGTTCGCGTTCATAGCCGTCATCCTGGCCTCGACAACCGGAGTCCCCGAGAGCGAGGCCGGCCTCGCCTCGGGACTGGTGAACACCTCCCAGCAAATGGGCGGAGCTTTGGGCCTCGCGGTCCTCGCCGCCGTCTCCGCGTTCACCGCGAGCGTCGTCGGCTCCGGCTCCGCCGCCGCCCTCAATTCCGGATACCACACCGCCTTCCTCGTGGGCGCAATATGCCTCATCATCGGTGTCCTCCTCGCGGCCGCTCTGCTCCGCTCGCCGAAGGACACCGGCCCTGAGTGATCCGTACCTGGGGACTGTGGAATGGAACAGCGTGCCGCACAGTCGGTTCAGCGGGCCGAGCCCCCCAACGCCACAATCAGCGATCGTGGACGAAGTTTACCCCGGTAATTCATCCCGGCGCGCATTTGCTGGAATTGGGCTCACCCTTCGGGTTCCCCCACCGACGTGATCGGGAGGTCGCGATCCGCGGCCCAGTCCTCCCACCATCGCGCCGGATGTTCGGCGAAGATCTTCTCCATCTTTTCTTTGTCCGCTTTTTCGAGCTTGAGTTCGGAGAGGAGTTTTTCGAGGAAGTGCGCTTCGAGGGCGGCCACCGCGATCCAGGCGTCCGAGGAACGGTACAAATTGTAGCCGGGCAACCCGCCCCCGAGAACGTCTCCGGGACGGGTGACGCCGCGCCTCTGCGGCTCGGCGAAGAACTCCGCCGCCTCCGAGAGCGGGACTTCGACGCAGCCCGTCCCGAACCCCCTTTCTCTTCCGAGGACGAGTCCCAATGCCGCGCTCACGGCCCGCTCGGCGCCGGCGAGGTCGGCGAGCAGGGTGCGAGGGAGGTCCGGCGGGGTGAGGAGTCCATAGCCGGCGAGGTACGTCAGGTCGTGGCCCGGTTCGTTCTCGCGCGGAGCCGGATGGCCGACGATGGCGACCTGCGATAGACGCGGGTACTCCTCGCGCAGCTTCGCCCACGAAAGCCCGAGACGGGCGAGCGCCGCCGGACGGCTGGAGGTGAGGAGGAGGTCGGAGTCCGCGAGGAGCGAGGAGAGTTCTCCACGACCCCGAGGATCTTTCAGGTCGAGGGTGACAACCTCCTGCCCGGTCGCCAGCGCCTCGTACCACGACGGGTTGTGGCCGGCGAGCGGGTCGCCGTTCGGAGGCTCGACTTTCGTGATAGCCGCGCCGAATTCGCGGAGCCGACTCGCCGCCGCCGGTCCTGGAACGTTGACGGCGAGGGTGAGGACGGCTGTTCCTTTCAGCGGGGCGTTCACCGTTATCGTCCCTTGAATTCCGGCTCGCGCTTCTCCTTGAAGGCGGCCATGCCTTCCTCCTTGTCTTCGGTGGAAAAGAGGACGAGGAAGTTCTTGCGCTCGTAGTCGAGGCCCGCTTCGAGGCTTGCGTCGTAGGCTTTGAGGACCGCGTCTTTGGCGAGCTGCGCCGCGAGCGGGGCTTTGGACGCGACCGTCCGCGCCAGTTCCTTCGCCTCTTCGAGATACGATTCCGCCGGCGCGACCTTCGTGACCATGCCCGCTTCGAAGGCTTCCCGGGCATCCATCCTGCGTCCGGTGAGGACCAGCTCCATCGTCCTCGCTTTGCCGATGGCTCGGGTGAGGCGCTGGGTGCCGCCCGCTCCAGGGATGATGCCGAGGTTTATCTCGGGTTGTCCGAACTGCGCGGACTCCGAAGCGACGATCATGTCGCAGGCGAGCGCGAGCTCGCAGCCGCCGCCTAAAGCGTACCCGCTCACCGCCGCGATGATGGGCTTGCGAATTTTGGCGATTCGCTTCCACGGCGAGGGGCTTTCGCGCTTTACCATGTCCGCCGCCGTCGAGTCGGACATCTGCTTTATGTCGCCGCCCGCCGCGAACGCCCGCTCGTTCCCCGTCAGGACGACGCAGCGGATTTCATCATCCGCGTCGAGTCCTTCGAGGGCGTCGGCGAGTTCGTTCATCAAGGCCGAGTTCAGCGCGTTCAATGCCTTCGGGCGGTTCAGCGCGACGACTGCGACCGCGCCTTCTCTTGCCACCAGCACGTTCTGTTCCGCGTTCTCTCTCATCTCTGCCTCTCCTTCGCTTCGGGACGGACGAAGTGTAGCGCAAGCCGGGTATTAAGCAGCTCCAGCCTGGATCCGAGAGAAGATGTCCTGGGGGTGCGGGCATCCTGCCCGCATGAGAGAAGGCTTGCATCGCGGGCTGGAAGCCCACGCCCCCAGGTGTCAAACTCAGTTTGGAGGTGCTTGGGTTTCAGGAAATGCTGTTATGCGCGAACCGTGGTCGTCGATTGAGACGTCGCCGGTGGCATTCTGTTCTTGGGACCTGCGAAGAGTTCACCGCGGATCCCAGATGGTCGGTTGGGTCGGGAGGAGGTCCGGGTCGAAGCGGGAGAGTATCTGGTCGAGAGATGGACTTTCTCCGGCTTCCGCGATCCCCTGTGCCGCGTCGTCCGCCACGACGGCGGGCTGGTACGCCGGCGTCCCGTCGTTGCGCCGAACCACGAAGTCATCGACCTCGTATTCGTGTCGTCCGAGCAGACGGTCCTCGAACGAGATCCTTACAGATTTCGACCTCACCCGCAGGGCGGAGGAGGCGGCCTGAATCTCCTTTCTCGCGCAGTAGCAGGGATAGAGGAGGTCCTCTCCGTCGAGGCGGGAGATGGCTGCCCCGTACAGCTCCATCCTCTCGGACTGGCGGACTATCCCCGGCCTCGCCGGAACCCGGTAGAATATGCCGACATATTTTGGCGGGAGAATTTCGAGAGGAAGTCTTTGGAGCGGAATTACGAGAGAAACGGTTTGCCCTTCGAGATGGCGGCGTTCGACCTCGACGGGACTTTGATGCGGTTCGACGCGGGGATCAGCGACGATACCAGAGTCGCTCTTAATAGCCTTCGCGAGCGCGGAGTAAAGGTCGTGCTGGCGACGGGCCGGCGGTACGAAGGGGCGAAAGAGCACGCCGAAAGGCTCGGCTTCGCGCCCGAAGACCCGCTGGTTTGTTACGGGGGGTCCATGATCCGGAGCATCAGCGGCGAGACGACGCGCCGCAGCGTGATGACCGTCGAGGACGGGATCGAAGTCCTCGAATGGACCGAAGAGCACGACCTTCACGCCCGCATCCTGGTGGACGGCGGGATCGTCGCCTCCCCCAACACCCCGGCGGTTTTTTCGACGATGACGAACTTCATCGAGGACGGTTTGATGGTGGTCGAATCCCCGCTCGCCTGGCTCGAAGAGAACCGCGAGGAGCCCATCCGCGTCAACGTCGTGGACGTCCCCGGCGAGATCGAAGCCTGGCTCGGCGACGCCGAAGACGCCTTCTCGAACCGCCTCTTCATAACCCGCAGCCTCCCTCACTACGTCGAATTCGGGTCTCTCGGAGGCAACAAGTCCGCCGCGCTGAACACTTTGTGCGAGAGGTGGAACATAGATCCCTCC
>JBOHBL010000910.1:0-4128 GCA_050698295.1 Rubrobacteraceae bacterium
GGAAGCTGAGAACGGCGTCACTGCGCCTGTCGGCACGGCGCGGGTCGCAAGCTCTCCACTATACCGGACACGCGCATGGCTAACGAGAGAACAGAGCATTCCAGGATGGGAATGGCCTCGTTCGTCGTGGCTTTGCTTCCTGGTCTGCCCATCGCGCTCGTTGCACTGCCAGCTCTCCTCCTCGCGAGTTCGCAACCTCCGGGAGCGGACGAAACGGGATTTGCCGTGCTTTTTATATTGCTGGCACTGATGAATCTGCTATCCGAGATCGTGGCCCTGGGGTTCGGGATAGCCGGGACACTTCAACGACGGCGCAAGAGGTTGTTCGCGTTCCTCGGCGTGGCTTGCAGCATCCTTGTCCTGGTGATGATCAATGCCGAGGCAGGGTTCGCGGACGTGGCCTCCCTCATCGCGGGCATGACGGAAACCCAACCGAAGGTCGTGTCGCCCGGGAATGAATAGCCCTGCTCCTCACTGCTCTGGAGAGTGTCTGCTTCCGAGGACACCGAATCGTACCCTCGATGGCCCCGAGGAATCCAGCCTCGTGAAATTTTCATAGAAACCCGGTCGCTTCCGGGCAAAGAGAAGCGGGCGCGACATAAGCCGCGCCCGCTCTGTGAATCCCGGAACTCCGAAGGAGTCCGGAACCCTTATACGCCCGGCTCTTTAATAGTACAGGCCGGTGTACGGGTCGTAAGCAAACCCGTTGGCGTCGTACGCGACCAGAGCCGGAGCAGCGGTCTCCGAAGCGACGTCGCCCGTTCCAGTCGAGCCGCCGCTTCCGACGACGGTCATGTCGATAGTGTCAACGCCATAAAGGCCGATGGCCTGCGCCGCGCCCTGCGAAAGGTCGAGACCTCTTCCGGCGACGAACGGACCGCGGTCGTTGACGGTGACGACGACACAACCCTGATAGCAAACCTCGAGCTGGGTCCCGAACGGCAGCGACGGATGCGCCGCGGTCATGGCGCTGGGATCGAACGGCTCGCCGCTCGCCGTCGGGTTGCCCGCAAGCTCCGCCCCATAGAAACTCGCCACCACCGGCTCGGCCTGAGCTGGACCACTCGCGAAGGCCAAAGACGCTACCATCGCGCCTCCAGCCAAAAACACCTTGAGAAAAGACTTCAAAAGTCCCCCTCCATACTTGCTTTCATTGCACAGGCCGGAGACCTTAACAGCGATACATGTGGTTTCAAGAGATAGCAAACTGTTTCAAACCCCAGTATGTGGCGTTTCTGTGAGGCAGTTCACTCATTTTCTCAACGTTTCCTTAACATCCTCGCAACATCGAAAGGGTGTGTTCGGCTGTGCTTTAATCGGGTTTTCGTTGATAAATATCCTTTGGAGAGGAGAAGGATGGGTTCTGTGGGGTTTGGATTTGGACGATATCTGAAGATCCGGGGCGCGTACGGCGCGAGTTTTTCGCCGGACGGGGGCAGGGTCTCGTTTTTGACGAGCATCACGGGGGTGCCGCAGGTTTGGGAGGTCTCCGTCGGGGGTGGATGGCCGGAGCAGTTGACGTTCTACGAGGAGCGCGTCGCCGGAGCGAAATATTCTCCCACCGAGGACAAGCTCGTCTTTTCAATGGACGTGGGCGGGAACGAGAGGATGCAGATACTGCTGCTGGACAGAAAGTCCGGCGAGGAGCGAAACCTCACCGACGACCCGGGCTCCATCCACTACTTCGGGGGTTTCTCGCCGGATGGAGCACGGATCGCCTACACGGCGACCCGGCGCAACGGCACGGACTTCGACGTTTACGCGCAAAGCGCGAGCGGAGATCCGGAGATGGTCTGGGAAGCTTCCGGCTACCATTCGGTGGCGGACTGGGGGCATGACGGCTCTTACCTCATAGTCTCCCGGCATCACTCCAACGTGGACAACGACCTGTACAGGCTCGACCTCGAAAGCGGAGAAGCGAAGCTCTTGACTCCGCACGAGGGCGACGCGGAGTTCTCGGGCGTGAACGTGGCGAAGGACGGGAAGAGCGCGTATCTGGCGACGGATCGGGACGGGGAGTTTCTGCGCCTCGCGAGGCTCGACTTCGAGACGCTGGAGATCTCATACCTCACCTCGGGCGAGTGGGACGTGGAGAGCGTTAAGCTCTCGGAGGACGGACGGTATCTCGCGGCGAGCCGCAACGTGGACGGATATTCGGACCTCATGCTCTTCAACGAGCGCGGAAAACGTATGCCCGACCCGGAAGTTCCCGAAGGCGTCTTCGGAGAGTTCGCCTTCTCGCCGGACTCGAACAGGCTCGGCTTCACCTTTATCGGTCCGGATCGCAACCCCGACGTGTGGACGTTGGAGTTGCCGGACGGGGAGCCGAGGCGACTCACGCAGTCCACAACGGCGGGCATCCCGAGGAGCTCCTTCAAGAAGCCTCGACTCGTCCGCTACCCGAGCTTCGACGGACGCGAGATACCAGCCTTTTTCTATGAGCCGGATGCAGAAAACGCCCCCGTCGTCATAGACGTTCACGGAGGACCAGAGGCTCAGGAGAGGCCGGATTTCAACCCGGCGACGCAGTATTTATTGAATCGAGGATACGCCGTCTTCGCGCCGAACGTGCGCGGCTCGACGGGGTACGGAAAGGAATATACCCACCTCGACGACGTGGAGAAGAGAATGGACTCGGTCGCCGACCTCGCGCATGGGGCGCGCTGGCTGAGAGACAATGGCCACGAGCGGGTCGCGGTCATGGGCGGATCGTACGGCGGGTTCATGGTGCTCGCGGCGATCACGGAATACCCGGAGCTGTGGAGCGCGGCTGTGGACATCGTCGGCATCGCCAACATGGTCACTTTTCTCGAAAATACCGGGAGCTACAGGCGGGCGCTCCGCGAGTCCGAGTACGGTTCGCTCGAAAAAGACCGGGACTTCCTCGAATCCATAAGTCCCATTCACAAGGCAGAGAAGATAGTCGCCCCTCTTATGGTCATCCACGGCAAGAACGACCCGAGGGTTCCGGTCGGGGAGGCCGAGCAGATCGTCGAGCGGGTGCGGAAGAACGGCGGCGTCGTCGAGTACCTTCTCTACGAGGACGAAGGCCACGGCCTCGCCAAGCTCAAGAACCGCCTCGACGCTTATCCGAAGGTCGCCGCGTTTCTGGACGAGCACCTCGGCAACGTTTGAGCTTGCAAATAAGCTCGCCGTGATATACCTCTTTCGAACGAATAAGGTTCCCGAAACGAAAGGCTCTTTTGCTCTCCCACCGCGACCGGCGCATAAGCCGTGGCAAGTTCATAAACCTCGGCGGGATGGGCGCGGCGGCGCTCCTTTTGGGTTGTTCGAGGACGGAGCCTGAACGGGACGTCGAGCGGAGCATATCCTTCTCCGACTACCCCTTCAGCCTCGGCGTCGCTTCGGGGGATCCGCGCCCGGACGGCGTGGCGCTGTGGACCCGCCTCGCCCCCGCTCCCCTCGACCACGGCGGCGGCATGCCCGATAGAGAGGTCGCGGCGCGCTGGGAAGTCGCCGAGGACGAGGGCTTTCGCAAGGTGGTTCGCAGAGGAGAGGAAGTCGCCTCGCCCAGTCTCGCGCACTCGGTTCACGCCGAGGTCGAGGGGCTGAGGCCCGGAAGATGGTACTTCTTTCGTTTCAAAGCCGGAGGCGAAACGAGCGCGGTCGGCAGGACGAGGACCGCTCCGGAGCGCGGCGTCCCGGAAATGAACTTCGCCTTCGCTTCCTGCCAGAAGTGGGACGAAGGGTTCTACTCCGCATACCGCCGCATGTCCGGGGATGATCTCGACCTCGTCTTCCACCTCGGCGACTACATCTACGAGTACGGCGTCGGAGAGAGCGGCGGCGCGCGCGGCGCGCCCGTGCCCGAGCAATTCCGGGGCGAGGCGACCACCCTGGACGACTACCGCCTCCGCTACGCCCTCTACAAGACCGACGCCGACCTCCAGGCCGCGCACGCCGCCTTCCCCTGGGTCGTAACGTGGGACGATCACGACGTGGACAACGACTACGCCGGAGACGACTCGGAGAACTCCGACCCTCGCGAACGGTTCCTCGCCCGGCGCGCGGCGGCCTACCAGGCATTCTACGAGCACATGCCGCTCCGTCGCTCCGCCATGCCGGAAGGCCCGGACATGCCTCTGTACAGGCGCATCACCTACGGAG
>JBOHBL010000911.1:0-18692 GCA_050698295.1 Rubrobacteraceae bacterium
CTCCTCGGGGTCTCGGCCGGGGCCGTCGCTCTCGTCACGGTGGTCGTCATCGCGGTCGCCTCCATCGAGGTCGTAGGGGGAAGGCTCACCGCCGGGGAACTCCTTATCTTCTATGCCCTCATCGGGATGCTCGCCCCGGTCTTCCAGAGGGTCACCGTCGTCGACCGAACTTTGCAGGAGGCCCAGATATCCGTCCAGCGCTTTACGGAGACGCTGGCCCAGGAGGTCGAGGACTCATCTGATGACCTGCCGGACCTCGAAGTGACGGAGGGCTTCATCTCCGTCGAGGACCTCTCCTTCGAGTACCGGGACGGGACGCGGGCGTTCGAGGACGTGAACCTGACCGCTCGCCGCGGCGAGTTGACCGTCCTGACCGGTCCCAACGGCGCGGGGAAGAGCACGCTCATGGAGCTTCTCACCCGCTTCAAGGAGCCCTCGGAGGGGAGCGTTTTTATAGACGGCCAGGATATTTCGGAGGTCTCGCCGGACTCTCTGCGCTCGCGGGTCTGTCTCGTCCCGGACGACGCGCCGCTCTTCGACGGCACCATTCGGGAGAACGTCTCCTACGGCTTCGCAAAGAAGATTTCGGACGAAGAGCTGGAGCGGGTCGCCCGTTTTTCGGGGTTGGACGAGCTTGTCGAGTCCCTCCCCGAAGGGTGGGAGACGAAGGTGAGGGAGGGGAGGAGGGATC
Organism: Rubrobacteraceae bacterium; assembly: GCA_050698295.1. Classification (GTDB taxonomy): domain Bacteria; phylum Actinomycetota; class Rubrobacteria; order Rubrobacterales; family Rubrobacteraceae; genus JACCWD01. The sequence continues at coordinate 692 of JBOHBL010000911.1, forward strand.
TCTCCGACGGCGAGCGGCAGAAGGTCGCGCTCGCCCGCGCGCTCGCCTCCGGGCCGGAGGTGATCCTGCTGGACCAGGCGGCGTCGGCGATGGACGAAACGAGTTTGCAGGGAGTCGCCCGGAAGCTGCGCGACCTCTCGCGGGAGGTCACCGTGATCGTGGCTACCCATCGGCTGCCCGCCGTCCTCGCCGCCGACAGGGTGTACGCGATGAACGGCCACACCATCGAGGTGAGCGTCGAGAAACTGCGCGAGACCTACGCAAGCGGCGGCGCGCTCGACGTGGCGAGGGAACTGGAGAAGTCCGCGGGCCCGAGAAGACAGCCGGTCAGAGCCGGGGTCAGGGACGACTACGACGACGACGATGATGAGTAACGGGAGGTTTTCGGCGTGATGGGGTTGGTGTTCATGGTGGGGATCGGAAAAGTCTTCGCGGCTGTCTTTGCCGGGAAGGTGGTCGCGGCGGGTGGGATCGCGGCGATGGTCGGGGCGGTCGCGTGGCCCGTCGTCCAGAACTGGAAAAAGAAGCCGAAGGACTCTTTCCCTCTCTCTTATTACCCGATGTTTTCGGTGAAGCGTTCGGAGACGGCGAAGGTCCAGTATCTCCTCGGGGTCGGCGCGGGAGGGGAGCGGCGCCTGCTCCCCTACACCTACGCCGGGGACGGCGGTTTCAACCAGGTGCGAAGGCAGATCCGGCGCATGGTCCGCGAAGGCGATGCCGGGAAACTCTGCGAGCGGGTGGCGAGCGGGATCTCCGCCAACGGTCGTTTCAGCGACGTGGAGACCGGCCAGGTGGTCACCGGAGAAGACCTGTATTCCGACTACTTCGCGGGCAAAAAGGAACCCCTCTCCGAGAAAGTCCACGCCTCCAGAAAGATCGAAAAGAGCCTCGCGTGAACCCCGCCATCGGCGCGCTCGACCGCTTCTTCTTCGAGAAAGCCCCCGCGACGCGGCCCGCGATCCTGCGCCTCATGCTCGGCGCGTACATCCTCTTTTACCTGGGCAAACGCTACCGGATGCTGATGAAGGTCGCCGCCTCCGACCCCTCGATGTTCAAACCCGTCGGCGTGGTCTCTCCGATCAAAAAGCCGATCCCCGCGTGGACGTTCCGCTGGCTCTTCGTCCTGACGATGGCCTCGGGCGTGGCGTTCACGCTCGGGCTGCGGCATCGCCGGAGCGGGCCGCTTTTCGCCGGGCTGTTTTTGTTTTTGCTTTCGTACCGGAACTCGTGGTCCATGATCTACCACAACGACAACGTCCTCGTACTCCACGCCCTGATACTGGGCCTCGCCCCCTCGGCCGACGTCCTGTCCCTCGATTCGCTGATGAGCGCGACCGAAGACCCCGAACCCGACTGGCGATACGGGTGGCCGGTCAAGCTCATGAGCGTTGTGACGGCGCTTACGTACTGTCTGGCCGGCATCGCGAAGATCAAAGGCCCGCTCGGGTGGAAGTGGGCGGAGGGAGAGTCCCTGCGCGCCCAGATCGCCGCCGACGGGATGCGAAAGGAGCTCCTCGGGAGCAAGTCCGCCCCGCTGGCGTACGTCCTCTACGACAGGGTGCCTTTGTTCCGGCTCATGGGCATGGGTTCGCTCGTCCTCGAAACCGCGGCGCCGCTCTTCCTCGTGAACAAGCGACTGGCGCGACTCTGGGCGTTCAATGCCCTCATGCTGCATTGGGGGATATATTTCACCATGAGGATAAAGTTCCGCTACCAGATGTCCGGTCTGATCTTCGCCTCTTTTCTGGACCTGGATCGCCTGCTCTCCCGCACCTCCGGGAAGAGCTCGTGACCACCCGTCTGAGGCCGGTTGGCATCCCCGCCGGCCCCGGACGCTTCCTCTTCCCGGACGAACGAAACAGACCCGTCCCCGTCTGGTGCCACAGACCGCCTCATCTCCCCGCCGACGCTCCGGTCTTATTCGTGATGCACGGCGTGAAGCGTGACGCGGACCTCTACCGGGACAACTGGATGGCCTCCGCGGAGAAGTTCGGCTGTCTGCTGCTCTGCCCGGAATTCACGAAGGAGGATTTCCCCCGCAAGGCGTACCATCTCGGCAACCTCGTCGATGACGAGGGCGGGTTCCTCCCGCGGAGCGCACGTACATTCGGGGTCATCGAGCGCCTCTTCGATTTCGCGAGGGAAGCCACCGGAAACGAGAGCGAACGCTACCACATCTACGGCCACTCGGCGGGCGGTCAGTTCGTCCACCGGATGGTGATGTTCGCCCCCGAGTCGCGCTTCGAGACCGCCGTCGCGGCGAACTCCGGCTGGTACACGATGCCCGTTTTCAGAAGGAAGTTCCCGTACGGCCTCAAAGGCTCCGGACTCTCCCCCGAAAGGCTTCGAGAGGCTTTCGGGCGGCGGCTCGTCGTCCTCCTGGGAACGCGCGACACTGACTCGAAGGACCCGCATCTCCGGAGGACGTCCGGGGCGAGGAGGCAGGGAAAAAACCGCCTCGAACGCGGCCTCAACTTCTACGTCACCGCCCGGAACGAAGCCGCGAAAAGCGGAGCGGCATTCGAATGGACCCTGGAGCCCGTGATAAAGGCTTCCCACTTCGACCCGCGGATGATGCCGACCGCCCTGCGAGCGTTTTTCGGAAACGTCTAACGTTCGGCTCGCCGGCCATCGCATTAGAAAGCTCTAATCTCGACGGTGTCGCGTATTTCCTCCGTGCCTCCGCGCAATTATTAAATTGACGTGTAACGAACCATTAACAAAGGGGACCGCGGTGATCCGACATTGCGACGACGAACTTTCGAAGATTAGAGACTTTTCATTCCAATCTCAGAAAGCTTTAACTTTCGTGAAACATACTGGCTTTGAGATGGAGTTGACGGACGCATTCGGGTTTGACGGGGAGAGGCTCTCATGAGGATATTGATGTACTCGCACGATTCCTACGGGCTCGGGCATTTGAGGCGGACGCTCGCGCTGGCGGAAGCGTTCGTGGAGTATGACTCGGAGACGAACGTCCTCATTTTGACCGGTTCCACCATCTCCGGCGCGTACCGGATGTCGAAGGGGATAGACCTGATCAAACTCCCCTCGGCCGTGAAGGTGGATAATGGCGCCTACGAGGCCGACAGGATGTCCGTGAATTTCGAAGCCCTGAAAGATTTGCGGACCGGTCTCATTCGCAGCGCCGCGGAGATTTTCGACCCCGACGTGTTCGTCGTGGACAAGGCCCCTCTCGGGATGAAGGGCGAGGTCGAGGAGACGTTGAGGTTTTTGCGCGAGGAGCGCCCCGGAACCCGGACGATCCTGGGGCTCCGGGACGTCATGGATGATCCGGAGTACGTCCGCAAGAGCTGGGAGCGGAAGAACATGCCGGAGTCCATCGAGAAGTACTACGATCTCGTCCTCGTCTACGGCCCGCGCGAGGTCTACGACCCGCTGCCACTCTACGGACTCTCCAAAGAAACGCTCGACAAGACTCACTACGTCGGCTACGTCGGCAAGCGCCAGGGGCTCCAGGCCGTCTCGGACCTCCCGTTCGAGCCGGGCTATGTGTTGGTCACCGCCGGAGGCGGCGGCGACGGTTTCGAGCTCGTCAAGAGCTACCTCGAAGGGCTCGCCATAAGCGAACCGGACTTCGATTCGCTCATCGTCACGGGTCCCCTGATGGACGACGAACAGAAACGCGAACTCGAGAAACTCGCGAAGGGAGTTCGGGCGCGGGTTCTTGAGTTCCGGGCCGACATGGAGAACATCATCCAGGGCGCCGGGGCGGTCGTGGCGATGGGAGGATACAACACGACGACGGAGCTTCTCGCTTCGCGCAAGCCCTCAGTCATCGTGCCGCGGGTCAAGCCCCGGGTGGAGCAGCTCATCCGGGCCGAACGCCTCGCGGAGATGGGGCTCATCGACATGATCCACCCCGACGACCTCTCGCCCGAACTGATGCGCGCGAAGGTCGAGGACTTGCTGGAGAGTCGCCGCAGCCCGCGAGTGAGGGCCATAGTGGACTTCTCGGGCGCGAAGCGAGCGGTCGAGATGGTCTGGTGGAGCGTCCACGGCGAGCGGCAAACGGCGATGGGAGCGTAGAAGATGGGATCAGGGAGGCGTTCGATGGTCAATGTTTTTCTGAAAGTCGGTAGCGGTGAGGACTGCTTCGAGACCTCCGTCCAGGCGGAGAGCATCCGCCGGGCGGTGAGCGTCGCGGAGGCGAGGTACCCCGGCCGCGAGGTGCGGACGATTTTCCCGCTCGACACCGAGACGTTCTTCGTCCACCCGGAGGCCAGGGTCGTGGAGTTCGAGCTTGCGGAGAGCGCATGAAGGTCGCCTACGTCCTCAAGAGGTATCCCCGCTACTCCGAAACCTTTATCGTCAATGAGATCCTGGCCCACGAAGCCGCCGGCCTGGAACCGGACATCTTCTCCCTGAGACTCCCGGAAGAGGCGAGCTTTCAGGACAGCATCTCTCGGGTCCGGGCGCGGGTGACGTACCTGGCGGCGGCGCGACGCGCCAGAGTGCCGGAGTTCTGGAGAGACGTCGAGGCGACGAGCCGCGTCATCCCGGATATTTTCTCGAAGCTGGAATGCGCGCGGGGCGAGGACGTCGAGGAGATCCACCAGTCTCTCATGCTCGCCCGCGAAATCCGGCTGCGGAGCATCGACCACCTCCACGCCCATTTCGGCACGTCGGCCACAGGCGTCGCCCGGCTGGCTTCGCGCTTCGCGGAGATCCCCTACACTTTCACGGCCCACGCGAAGGACATCTTCCACGAAAACGTCGTTCACGCCGACATGGAGCGCAAGCTCTCCGACGCGGCGAGCGTCGTGACCGTGAGCGACTTCAACGTGGAGTACCTGCGCGAGGAATACGGCGAAGCGGCCTCCGGCGTCGGGCGGATCTACAACGGCCTGGAACTCGACCGCTTCGAGTATGAAGAACCCCGCGACCGCCCGCCGCGAATCATTTCGGTCGGGCGGCTGGTGGAGAAGAAGGGCCTCTCCGTGCTGGTCGAAGCCTGCGCCGTCCTCGCCGGAAGAGGGCGCGAGTTCGAGTGCGAGATAGTCGGCGGCGGGTTGCTGGAAGAGAGTTTGAGGGAGCAAATTCGCGAGCTCGGGCTCGAAGGACGTGTCGAGCTTGCGGGACCGCGGCCGCAGGCGGAGATCAAAGCGGATATCCGGAACTCTTCGGTCTTCGCCGCCCCCTGCATCCAGAGCAGCGACGGAGACCGCGACGGCCTCCCGACCGTCCTCCTCGAAGCGATGGCCCTGGGAACCCCGTGCGTCTCTACGGACGTGACCGGCGTCCCGGAGGTCGTCAAGCACGAAGAGACCGGCTTGATGGTCCCTCAAAACGATCCCGTTTCTCTCGCGGATTCGCTGGAGCGTCTGTTCGACGAGCCGGAGCTTCGGGTGCGTCTGGCGCGAGAGGCGCGCGCCGTCATCGAAGGGGATTTCGACGTTCATGGAAACGCGGCCAGGCTGCGCGAGGTCTTTGCGTCCAGCACGATGGCCGGAACCACTCAGGAGGCTGTGTGATGAGAATAGCTTACGTCTGCGCCGATATCGGCGTGCCGGTTTTCGGACGCAAAGGGAATTCGATCCACGTTCAGGAGGTGATCCGGGCGATGGCGAAGAAGGGGATCGAAGTCCACCTCTTCGCCGCCCGCGCGGGAGGCGAGATGCCCCCCGACCTCGTCGACAACGTCACCCTCCACGAACTGCCGAAGATACCCAAAGGCGACCCCGAAACCCGCGAACGCGCGTCCTTCGCGGCGAACAAGACGCTCTACGCGATGCTCGACTTCGAGGGACCTTTCGACCTCATTTATGAGCGTTACTCGCTGTGGAGCTTCGCCGGGATGGAGTACGCCGCCGACTCGGAGATACCGGGCCTTCTGGAAGTCAACGCGCCGCTCATCGAGGAGCAGGCGCGCCACCGCGACCTCACCGACCGCGTCAGCGCCTCTCGCGTCGCTGAACGAGCCTTCGGCGACGCCGCGGCCCTGCTCCCGGTCTCCGGCGAAGTCGCACGGTACCTGAATAGCTGGCCGATGGCCCGGGGCCGCGTCCACACCGTCCCCAACGGCGTGAACGCCGACCGCTTCCCGGAGGATGCCGAACCGTCTCTGCCTTCGGACGACTTCACCGTCGGCTTCGTCGGGACGCTCAAGCCCTGGCACGGGCTCCAGGTCCTCGTCGAAGCCTTCGACAAACTCCACGAAGAAGACCAAAACGTCCGGCTCCTCGTCGTGGGCGACGGGCCGGAGAGGGAGAACATCGAGTCGGAGCTGGCGTCGAAGGGGCTCTCCGAAAAGGCCCATTTCACCGGGTCGGTGGGGCCGGAGGAAGTGCCGGGGCTGCTCGCCTCGATGGACGTGGCGACCGCGCCATATCCCATGCGCTCCGATTTCTACTTCTCGCCGCTCAAGGTCTTCGAGTACATGGCCGCCGGGCTCCCCGTCGCGTCGAGCCGCATCGGGCAACTGGACGGCCTGATCCTGGACAGGCAAAACGGTCTCCTCTGCCCGGCGGGCGACCCGTACAAACTCGCCGGAGCCCTCAAGGAACTCAAGGAAGACCCCGATCTTCGGACCCGGCTCGGTGCCGAAGCCCGCAAGACCGTCATGGCCGATCACACCTGGGACGCCATCGCGGATACAATCCTGAAACTCGCCGAAGGCAAACCGGCGGAGACCCTGGAAGCGAGCGTTTAGGAGGGTGGAGGAGTCGGGAAAGAAAAACACTGCTCCTCAACTCCTCCGTTATCAAAGGGACCTGATTTGCGTCTGAAGTGGAAAAAGAGGCCGGACAATCTTCGGCAGTCGCTGCCGGGGCTGAAGCGCATACTGCCTCACTTCATGCCGTACGTCCGCAAGGAGAGGACTCTTGTGGGCGGCTCGTTCTTCGTGCTTTTTCTGGAGGTGGGGCTGCGGCTTCTGGAACCCTGGCCGCTCGCGTTCGTGCTGGATCGGGTGGTCGTCACGGAGGGCGCCAAAGGCGAGATCGGCATCGGTTTTCTGGACGCGATGTCGGCTATGGACCTGCTTCTGTTCTGCGCCATCATGGTCGTCGTGGTGATCGGGCTTCGGGCGCTGTGCACCTACGCGAGCACCATCGGTTTCGCCCTCGTCGGGAACAGGGTTCTGACCCAGGTGAGGGGGGATCTGTACAAGCATCTCCAGCGGCTTTCGCTCTCGTTTCACACGAAGGCTCGGGGCGGGGACTTGACGGTGCGGATGATCACGGACGTGGGCCAGATGCGCGACGCTGTCGTGACCGCGTTGATGCCTTTCCTCGGGAACATCCTCGTTCTGGTCGGGATGATTTTGGTGATGTTCATAATGAACTGGCAGCTAGCCCTGATCGCACTCGCCACGCTGCCCCTTTTCGGGCTCTCGACGGTGACGTTGAGCAAGCGCATAACGAACGTCTCGCGCAAGATCCGCAAGCGTCAGGGAGCGATGGCCTCGACCGCCGCCGAGTCCATCGGGGCGATCAAACTCGTCCAGGCCCTCTCCCTCGAAGACACTTTCAACGAGTCTTTCGGCGGACAGAACCAGAAGAGCATGACCGAGGGCGTGCAGGCCAAACGTCTCGCCACCCGCCTCGAACGCACCGCCGACGTCCTGATCGCGGTCTCCACCGCCCTCGTCCTTTATTTCGGCGCCCGCCTGGTCCTCTCCGGCGGCCTCTCGCCCGGCGACCTCGTGGTCTTCGCCACGTACCTCAAAAACGCATTCCGACCGGTGCGGGACTTCGCCAAATACACGGGCCGCATAGCCAAAGCGACCGCCGCCGGGGAGCGCATCGTGGACATCCTCGAACAGGAGCCGGAGATCAGAGATCTGCCCGGAGCGGAGAAGGCCCCGGCCTTCGAGGGCTCGATCCGTTTCGAGGGCGTGGACTTCGGTTACGAACCCGGTCAGGAGGTCTTGAGGAACGCGGACTTCGAGGTCGAGGCGGGGCGGAGGATCGCGCTGGTCGGGCCTTCGGGCAACGGGAAGTCCACGATCGCGAACCTCCTCCTGCGCCTCTACGACCCGAACGAGGGCAAAGTCCTGGTGGACGGACGCGACATCCGCGAATACACGCTCGAATCCCTCCGCACCCAGACCGCAGTGGTGATGCAGGACAGCCTGCTCTTCGCGGTGAGTATTCGGGAGAACATCGCCTACGGCGCCGCCGACGCGACCGAGGAGGAGATAGTCGAGGCCGCGAAGCTCGCCAACATCCACGAGTTCATCGAGTCGCTGCCGGAGGGCTACGACACCGTTCTCTCCGAGCGCGGGGCGAGTCTTTCGGGCGGGCAGCGCCAGCGGATAGCGATAGCCCGCGCCGCCGTTCGCGAGGCCCCCATCCTGATCCTCGACGAGCCGACCACGGGCCTTGACGAAGAGAACGAGCGGGCCGTCGTCGAGGCCCTGGAGAAGCTGGCCGAGGGACGCACGACCTTCCTCGTGACCCACAACCTCGCCCTCGCTTCCCGCTCGGACGAAGTCTTCTACATCGGGGGCGGGCGGGTTATGGAGCGCGGTTCGCACGAGGAGCTGATCGGAGAAGGCGGACTCTACGCGAAACTCTACCGCTTGCAGCAGACCGATGGGGATCGCAAGGAGGAACATGCTACCGTCGGCTGATGAAGACCTCGTCCGGCGCGACGCGGATCTCCCGGAACTCGCGACGCTGCTCGACCCGGAGGCGTTCGCCGCCGCGCTTGAGGAGCGCGTCCCAGGCCTCGAAGTGGACTCCGCGCGCGTCGCGTATCTCAAGTACAAGCCCGGCACGAACTGCCTGACCGCCTACAAAATAGGCGTTGGCGGGCGCGAGGTGGACGTGTACGCCAGAACCTTCGGCCTCGACGTGGAGGCCAAGATCGGGAAGGCGCTCGAAAGAGAGAGCGTGCCGAGCGTGCCCGGCCCCGGACGGGTCGTTTTCGAGGATCGGGCCATCGTCGCGAACTTCTTCCCCAACGACGACGAGTTGCGGTCGCTGAAAAAGCTGGCGAGCCTCGAAGACAGACGAAACCTCCTCAAGAGGATCGCGCCGGACCTCCCGGAGATCCGGGACGGCGAGCTTCGAACCCTCAGATACAAGCCCGAGCGGCGCTACGTCGCGCGCGTCGAGGTGGATGGAGAACCGCGAGCGATAGTCAAGTTCTACCGGGAGGAGGACTACCGGAGGGCGCGGCGGAATGCCGGGGTGTTCAGCGGCGGGTTCGCGACCACCGGGCCTTTCCGGTTGACGGAGATGATCGGGAACTCCAAGAGGCGCCGCGCCGTGGCCTTCGAGTGGCGGGAGGGGAGGCCGTTGAGAGAGGCCCTTCTCGACCCCGAAGAGAGGACGGCGGCTCTGGAGACTTCGGGCGCCGCGCTCGCGGAGTTTCACGCCCAGGACCCCGGCGGTCTGAGGAGGTTGGATCGGGGGGACGAGGCGAAGACGTTGCTCTCGCTCGTCGAGCCGCTCGTCCACAACTCGCCGCGTCTGGAAGGCGAAATACGCAACCTCGCCGTCGATCTCGCCGGGAGACTCATGAGCGAGCCCGAAATCTCGCATCCCATCCACGGCGATTTCTACGAGGATCAGGTTCTCATCGGCGAGGCAACCGCGACGATTCTGGACCTCGACGAGGCGGCATGCGGCGACCCCGCGGCGGACCTGGGCCTGTTCATGGCCCACCTCGAACACGACGCGATGCGCGGTCATCTCCCCAGCGAAGTCGTCGCCCAGGCGGCGGAGGCGTTGCTTGGAGGCTACGGCGGCGCCTCGGAAGCTCCGAGCGCCCAGAAGGTCTCGCTTTACACCGCCGTCGGGCTCTTCAGGCTCTCGCCGCACCCGTTCCGGGATCGCCTGCAGGACTGGCCGGAGCTCACCGAAGAGACCCTGCGCCGGGCGGAGGCGTTCCTGAAGGCGGAGGTAAAAGTTTGAACGCCGTAAAAAACCCGTACGTCTTCGCGGTCGGATGTCCGAGGTCCGGGACCACCCTGCTCCAGAGGATGCTCGACAACCACCCGCGCCTCGCCGTCGCCAACGACACGCACTTCATCCCGAAGTTCATCAAGGAGGCCTCCGTCGGAGAAGACCCGCCGCTCACCGAAGAACTGGTCGAGGAGGTGCGAGGCTACCGGCGGTTTTACCGGCTCGGCGTCTCCGACGAAGCCGTCCACCGGGCGGCGGAGAGGTCCGGAACCTACGGCGAGTTCGTCGGCGCGCTCTACTCGGAGTTCGCCGGAAAGAGCGGCAAGTCGCTCGGCGGGGAGAAGACCCCGGACTACGTGAGGGACCTTCCGAAGCTGCACGCTCTGTTTCCGTGGGTAAAAACCGTTCACATCATTCGGGACGGAAGAGACGTCGCGCTCTCGACGTTGAAATGGGCGAACGAGAACAAGGGGCCGGGCAGGCTTGATCTCTGGAACGAGGAGCCCGTCGCCGTTTGCGCGCTGTGGTGGCGCAGGCAGGTAGAGGCCGGGATGAAGGACGGAAGGAAGCTCGGCGCGCGGAGCTGCCACGAAGTCAAATACGAAGACCTCGTCGCCGAGCCGGAGGAGAGGCTGCGCGAAATTTCGGACTTTCTCGACCTCACCTACGCTCCGGAGATGGCGCGGTTCCACGAAGGGAAGACTCGCGACGAGCCCGGCCTCGACGCGAAGCGGGCCTGGCTCCCTCCGACTCAGGGGCTCAGAAACTGGCGCAGCGCCATGTCCGGGCGGGACCTCGAACTCTTCGAGGCGCTAGCCGGGGATCTGCTCTCGAATCTGGGTTACGAGCGGGGCGCGGAGAGTCTTTCGCAAGAAACCGTCGAGACCGCGGCCCGCTGTCGGGAGTGGTGGGAGAAAGAACGCGCCCGCAGGCGCGAAAAGCACGCGCGGCGCGGAAGGATATGATCTCCCCCAACGTCCCAGTGGACGACCCGACCATGCCGTTCCTCTCTTTGGCGCTGGACCCGGACGAGGTTCGGTGGCGGTTCTCCAGATCAAGCGGATTCGACGACGAGATCCTTCCGCGAAGCGCGCGGGTGATCCGACACAAGCCGGGGAAGCGAGCCCTCGTCGAGTACGAGCTGGAGAGCCCGACGGAAACGTTCACTGTCATCGGCAAGGCGCGGGCGCGAGGCGTGGACGACAAAAGCTACCGTGTCCAGCGCGATCTGGAGAAGGTCGGTTTCCCGGTCCCCCGGACCCTCGGAAAAATACCGGAGTTCCACATGTGGCTCCAGCGCAAGGAGCCGGGCGTCCCCGCGACGGAGCTTCTCGCCGGGCCGGACGGAGTGGGCCTGGCGCGCCGGATCGCCGATCTATCCCACTCGCTCCACGGAGCAGGCGTCACTCCGCTGCGTCCCCCTCACGGCATGGCCGAGGAACTGAAGATCCTCCACGAGAGGCTGCCGCTCGTGGCTGAGGCGAACCCGGATCGGAGACACCGCATCGAGCGCATCCTATGCGCCTGCGACCGGCTCGGAGCTTCGCTTCCGGCGCCGAAACTCGTCCCGATCCACCGCGATTTCTATGCGGATCAAGTCCTGGTGGACGGCGAACGCATCCGCCTCCTCGACTTCGATCTCTACTGCGAGGGCGACCCCGGCCTCGACATCGGCAACTTCGCCGCGCACCTCACCGAACAGGCGCTCAGGACCCTGGGAAACCCGGACGCTCTGAAGGACCGCGAAGAGGCTCTGGTGGAGAGCTTCGTCGAGTTGTCCGGCGAGGAGGTTCTGCGGGCGGTGAGGGTTTATTCGGCGCTCACGCTGGCGCGGCACGTGCACATCAGCTTCCGCATCCCCGAACGCGGGCCGCTCACCGAAGATATTCTGGACCTCTGCGAGGAGCGGCTCCCGCACGCTTTACGAGACATCGCCTGACGGATCCCGCCAAACTATGCTATCTTTGGCCGTCGGTTTTGGCGTGGGATGGTAGGACTTTGGGCCTTCTGAGCGAGATTTTGATCGTGAGCGGGGTCGCGATGGACCTCGTGGGGGCCGTCGTGCTGTCTCGCGCTCACAACGCCGAGTCGATCATGGAGATTCGGGAGGAGATCCACGGCGAAGGCCGCGCTCTGGGCGAGGAGGACGAGGTCGCCACCCACGCCCAACTGCTCGCCGAGAAACGAGCGGGCTTCTTTATCCTCGCCCTCGGCCTGACCTTATACCTGGTCGGCCTGATCCTCAAGAGCCCGGAAGGCGCGGTTTTGATGGCGGTCATCGCCGTCTCCGTCATATCCGTCGTCGTGATCGGAACCATGCTGTGGGTCAAGGTCCGAAGCCGTCAGGTCCGCAAGGAAGTCCGCGAAGCCAAGCGCGACGGCCACGACGGCGACCTCCCGGAGCAATAGTCGCGCGGCTACTCCGGTGAAGGGACGGCGGGTTCGTTCTCTCCGCGCAGGATGCGCCGCCGCGCGGTCTCCCGCCTTCCGACCGCCGGGACGTGTTCCGTCGCCTTCGCCAGCCCGAAGACGGGCATGTTCGAGTAGATCGCCTCGAAGCCGCCGCGCTCCACGATGTACGTCTCGTGCCAGATGCCGACGCTCCCGCCGGAGCCAACGATCCGATTGAAGCGTCTCCACGCCGGGAGGTGCGGCGCGTCGCGGTCCCTGGCGAACCTTTCCAGGTCCTCGAAGGAGCGCCAGTACTGAACCAGCGCGATGCCGGGCCAGTACAGAAACGTCTCCGCTCCGAGAAAGCCTCGTTCGGGATTCCGATGCAGTTCTTTCAGCATCGGACCCATCGCCCGCGCCGTCGGGACCCACTTCCCGAACGCGAAAAACTTATTGATCCTCATCCCGATCATGAAGACCACGAACGGTTCGTCGGTCGTCGCGGTGAAGCGTCCGTTGATTATCCGTGCCATACGCTATCCTCCTCGATTCGGGTTTACATTACGGGTTAACGTTGCGGCGAGGGATAAGCAGAAGAACGCCACTACCATTGAGACGGTGCGTATAGCGTGGAAGAGATTCCACCGGTCCCGAACCTCGGCCCAGTTCGCGGGAGGGTTCTCGACCGACCAGGCGTCCATGATCTCGGCGTTTATGGGCACGTTGACGAGCAGGGTCGTGATAACCGATGCGATGACGCAGAGCATCCCGACCAGGGTCAGCACAAAGGTGGTTGTCTTGAACTCGCGGCGCGACATGGACAGAATAAAGATGCCGGAGACCACGACGAGGACATAGACGATTGCGATCGGCTCGAAGACCTCGTGCTTGGGTTTCTCGACCGCCGTGTAAACGGACGCCGGGACTTCGAGAAGCGCTATTTCCACCATGAGGACACCCACTAGAAGACCGGCGAGCAACCCCACGAGGAACAAATTGGTGAAACGCGAGACTCGCAAGGCTAGCGCCATGTTCAGCCTACCTTTCTCGGGGGCGCGGGGTTTTCCGGATCAAGCCAATGCCGAGGATGAGGAGTCCCGCCGCTAAAGAGACCGCCCCGACGTACGCCAGGTTGATGAGGGCGTTCGGCTCCGTAGCTTCCGGCGAGAGGACGGAGAGGAAGAAGGCGGCGGGAAGCAGAATCGCCGCCGCCGGAACCGAATGCCGCGCCACTTTCTTGAGTCCTTCCGGCAGGTTCGCTTCGTCAACGTATCTCAGCGTCACCAGCGACAGAATGAGAAGCACTCCGGCGTGGGCGTGGCCCGCTCGCCAGAGGTCCTGGCGGAGCTGGTTTTCGGCGTACGCGGGATCTCCGATGAGCAACGAAAGTATGCTCACTCCTCCGTAGACGACGGTTGGGAGCAGGATCAGGAGTACGCCCGCCGTGAAACGCGATTCTCGGCTCACGACTTTCCCCAGAGCGAGTAGAAGACTCCGCCGTCCCTGGCCATAACTTCGAGGTATCCGCCCTCGGCCAGTTCCCGAAGTATCTTTTCGGCTTCGGCCACCGAGATCGAGGTCTCCAATGCCGCCAGCGCCGGGGTGAGCTCGCCGTGATCCCTGAGAGCCTCGAGCAACCGCTGCTCTTTGCTTTCGACTGTGATCGTGGGCTCCTCTCCGACCTCTCGCCTGTCCTCCGCGATCCTCGAAACGCCCCTCGACAGAACGCCGAAGGCCGGGAACGCGACCCAACCGTAGATCGTGAAGATCCACCACAAGTCGGGGACGAAGGCGATCAGGAAAATCCCCGACATCGCCACAGGGACCAGCACCGTGAGCGCCGCCGCGATCCTACCCTTCGGACTCATGCTCTCGACGTCCGCGCCGAAGAAGCGGGGTCCCTGAGTTCCTTTCGTCCCAATCCTCGACCCGCGCGCTGTGGATCCGCCACACATCTTCTCCTCCTTCTCAAGCCTGATCGCCAATGTTCACTTTCATATGTCAACGCTGACATATATACTTTAGGAGGCTCTGTGGCATATGTCAAGGCTGACATAAGTAAATTTTCTGTAAAACGAGGAGGATTTGGGATGAAAGTTTCCACTTTGGGGTTTGCGATCCTGGGTTTGCTGGCTGAGGGGCCGTTGTCCGGGTATGACGTGAAGTTAAGGATGGCGGAGCCGGTCGGGTTTTTCTGGCGGGCGTCGCACAGCCAGATCTACCCGGAGCTGGCGAAGCTCGAGGCGGGGGGGATGGTCGCGCACAAGGCCGTCCCTCAGAGAGGAAAACCGGACAAGAAGGTGCATGAGATCACGGCGGAAGGGCTTTCGGCGGTCAGGGAGTGGATCTTGGAGCCGGCGAAGTCCACCCCGACGAGGGATGAGGCGACGCTCAAAGCGTATCTCTCGTGGCTGGCGGATCCGGGCGAGATGGCCGGGATGTTCCACGACCTCGCCCGGCGACACGAGGAGCAATTAAAGAAGTACGAGAAAACCGAGGAGTGGATGAAAAGCGAGTGGGGAGAGGAACGCTTCGAGCCGCGGAAATTCGCGAGCTACGCCGCGCTGAAGCGGGGCATCGTCTACGAGCGCGGGAATGCCGAATGGTGCCGATGGATCGCGGAAAAGCTGGAAGGTTCCGAAGGGGAGGAGGGTGCGTAAGTATCTCCAAGCTGAGTTTGGCGGGGCGTGGGCTTCCAGCCCGCGATGCTTAAAAGCTCTCCCTCATGCGGGCAAGATGCCCGCGCCCCCAGAGGGGAAAGTTAGTTCAGCCCTTCAGCCGGGAGAGATGTCCGTCGATCAGGGCGTTCTGAACCTCCGGCGTGAGCCTCTCGGGTTCGAAGACCGCCTGTACCCCGAGGCCGTCCACCAGCGCGACTATTCCATCGGCCTCCCGCTCGGCGTCGAGTCCCGCTCCGAGTTCTTCATCCGCCCGACCGTCCTCGATGAGGGACTTCACGATGCCCCTCCAGGCCGCATACCATTTCCGCTGCTCGGCGGCCAGGCTCTCATCATGAGCGGCGCGCTCCCAGAACGCGAGCCAGACTCGCCACCAATCCCGACCCTTCTCATCCCGCGGTAGTAGCTCGCGCAGAATAGTCTTCAGGGCCTCCAGCCCGGATATTTCTCTCCGCAATTCTTCCAGATGCTCGATGGTCCGCTCGAAATAGTCGTACGCGGCGTACGCGATCATAGCGTCCTTGTTCTCGAAGTAGTGGGACAAAACACCCGTCGAATATCCGGCCTCCTCCGCGATCTCCCTCACCGTCGCCGCCTCGACCCCACGCCTCGCCACCACCCGACAAACCGCCTCCGAAACCTCCCGCCTCCTCAAACCGTGATCCACAACCTTCGGCATCCCAGCCTCCCTTGACATCCTCGTATTCTCTTATATTATAACAAGCGTTCGAAATAAAAAATCGGGAGTGGGGAAGAAGAGGGTGCCGAGAGTGGCCTGACTCCCGAAGCGAGCGTCGGCGAGCGGCTCCCCGCTCCCGACTCCGGTACTTACGAGGAGGCTGGCGATGGGTTGGGTTTACCTCGTGTTTGCGATCCTGACGGAGGTTGCCGGGACGACGAGCATGAAAATCTCGGAGGGTTTCACGAAGCTCGTGCCTTCGGTCTCCATCTTCGTCTTTTACGGGTTCAGCCTGGTTTTGCTGACCATGTCCCTCAAAAGGCTCGACGTGAGCCTCGCGTACGCCGTATGGTCGGGGATGGGAACGGCGCTCATCGCGACGATCGGCATATTGTGGTTCCGGGAGCCGCTGACGGCAATAAAGCTCGTCTCACTCGCCCTCATCATAGTCGGCGTGGTCGGGCTCAACCTCGGCGGGCGTTGAGGGTCGAAGCTCTAAATCACCTTCACCTCTTCGACGACGACGGAGGTCGTCCTCTCCGGGTCGCAGAAGTTTGGGACGTCGGCGAGGGTTTCCTGGCCTTCGGGGGAGTCGAGGCCGGCCTGGAGCGCCTCCGGGCTGTCGAAGTACAGGTCGGCGAACCCTGAGTACTCGGGTTCTTCTCCTGTCTCGGCGTCCGGCAGCGCGTGGTTCTGGACGTATCCTCTAAACCCCGGGATCCTCTTCGCTATCGGGGCGTGGATGTTCTTCCAGTAGTCCCGGAACTCGTCCCCGCTCATCCCCTCTTTCCTGTACAGGATAAAGATGACTTTGATCATGGCAGGATCTCCTCTCCTTCTTTCCCTTCACAGAAAAGATACCCCACTCGCTACGCTCGCGCTACCGAAGCACGTCTTCCATCGAATAAAGTCCGGGAGAAGCCGAAGAGACGAACTTGGCGGCCCGAATAGCGCCGTCGGCGAAGGTTCGCCTCGAAAGCGCGCGATGGACGACCTCGACCTCCTCTCCCTCGGAATAAAAAACTATCCGGTGTTCACCCACGACCGCCCCGCCGCGGATGGCGTGAACCCCGATCTCACCTTCCGAACGCGGCGAAAACCCTTCCCGCCCGTAAACCGCGACCCTCTCGAAGTCGAGGCCCCTTCCCTCGGCGGCAGCCCGTCCAAAGAAAAGAGCCGTCCCCGAAGGCGCGTCCTTCTTGTTCTTATGATGCGCTTCGACGACCTCGATGTCATACGAAGAGCCGAGCTTCCGGGAGATCTCCGCGACGACTTCGCGCAATACATTGACTCCGACGCTCATGTTCGGGGCGATCATTATGGGAGCGTTTCTTGCGGCTTCTTCGAGCTTTTTATGTTGCTCTTCCGACAGCCCGGTCGTGCCGATGACGACGGGCTTTCCGTACGAGAGATGCTCCACGGTCGCCTCGGGCGTCGTGAACTCGATGTGGACTTCGGCGCCCTCGGGAGGTTCTTCGGTCGCGAAAACACTTGCTTTTCCCCATCCGCACAGTTCGCCGAGGTCGGCGCCGAGTTCGGGGGCGCCGGGTTCGACCGTGCCTCCGACGAGTTCGATCTCCCCATCTTCCAATGCGGCGCGGCAGAGTTCGCGGCCCATGCGGCCCGCCGCGCCGATGACGGCTGTCGGGATCACACTTCCTCTGGGGTAGGAAGAAGGTGGCCCATGCGTTCGAGGGCTTCTTCGAGCTTGCGGAGGTTTTCTCCGCGCATTGGCTGCATCGGGAGGCGCATCTCGTCGGAGCAGAGGCCGAGGAGCGAGGCGGCGGTCTTCACCGGGATCGGGTTCGTCTCGATGGAGAGAGCCTGGAAGAGTGGGAGGAGTTCATAGTGAAGCTCCCGCGCCCGGACGAAGTCGCCGCCGAGGGCCGCGTTCACCATCTCCGAATAGACGGCCGGCGCGATGTTCGAGGCGACGGCGATGACGCCCGAGCCGCCGAGGGCGAGGAGCGGGAGCGTCACCGGGTCGTCGCCGGAGAGGAGGTCGAAGTCCTCGCCGCAGAGTTGCTTCACCTGCGCCGCAGACGCCATCGAGAGCGTCGAGTCCTTCGTCGCCACGATGTTCGGTATTTCGGCGAGACGAGCCATCGTCTCCGGGGCGACGGCGACGCTCGTGCGGCCGGGGATGTTGTATATGACGAGCGGCAGCGACGTGCTTTCGGCGATGGTCGCGAAGTGGTCGTAGAGTCCTTCCTGGGTCGGCTTGTTGTAGTACGGAGCGACCTGCAAGGAGCCGTCCGCCCCCTCTTCCTCGGCCATCCTGGTGTACTTGATCGCCATGTCCGTGCTGTTCGAACCCGTTCCGGCGATCACCGGAACGCGACCGTTCGCCACCCGCACCACCGTGCTCACGACGACGC
>JBOHBL010000912.1:0-3127 GCA_050698295.1 Rubrobacteraceae bacterium
CGTGAACGCCGCGACCCACGACAACGCGCTCCCGAAACCCTCCCCGAAGCGGGCTGAGACCAGGAGCCACTCGCTTCCGGCGAACCCGAAGACGAGGCTCGTCGCGGAGAAGATGGCGAAACCGAAAATGGCCGTCGCCTTCACCCCGGCCCGCATCACCATGTAGCCGCCCGGAACAGAGCCGATGAGGACTCCGGCTCCGAACGACCCGGAGAGTATGCCGACCTCGAACTTCGAGAGCCCGAGTTCCTGTGTGAAATGCGGGATGAGCGGGACGAGCGCGGCGTGGAACACCGTGTCCACGAGGACTATGGAACAGCAAAGCATGAGAAGTTTCCTCAAAATACCCTCCGACTCGACACATTCACCCTCCGTATATTCCGTCCTCGAAGAGACCCGGACAACGCACCAAAGGCGTATTCTACGACTGTCATAAGGTACAGTTCGGGATGGAGTTTTCGAGACGAAAGCGAGGCGTGTTTTGGCGCGAGATATTTCGAGGAAGGCGAGCGTGGCGCGCGTGGAGAACGCCCTCCGGAGCGCGGGCTTCGACAACGAGATCGTCGCTCTCGACGAAACCGCCCGGAGCGCGAAGGAAGCCGCCGACTCGCTCGGCGTCGAGGTCGCCCAGATCGTCAAGTCGCTCGTGTTCAAGGGATGCGAGAGTGGGACTCCTGTCCTCGTCGTCGCGAGCGGAGACAACCGCGTGGACGAGGCGAAAGTCGAGGGTGCCTTCGGAGAACGCATCGAGCGCGCCGACGCGAAGTTCGTGAAAGAGCGAACCGGTTTCTCCATCGGAGGAGTGCCGCCGCTCGCCCATTCCGAAAACATAACCACCTTCGTGGACGAAGACCTCTTTCGCTACGACGAAGTCTGGGCCGCCGCCGGACACACCCACGCGGTCTTTATGCTTTCACCCGCCGAACTCGCCGAGATGACGGGTGGAAAGGTCGTTTCCGTCGGGTGATCGTCAGCGGACGGACGCGGGACGAGCGGGGGCTTCTCTTCGCGAGAAGAGCATGTATCCGAGAGCGAGCCACATCAGGCCGAAGAGGATCCCGCCGTAGTCGCCCAGGACCACGGCGAGGATCGGCACGGCGATGAGCGCGACTCCGCACCATCGCGGCATCACTCTCGCCCGCCACGTTGCGATTCCATAGATCACGAGTCCGAGCGGCACGAGAAGGAACCCGACCGGGAACACGAGCCAGACAAGGATCTCGCTCCCGGCCAGGAAGACAAGCAGGCCCAGTATCTGTCCCGCAACCGCCACGACTACAATGCGGAACCCCACCGCTCCGAGCCGCCCTGCGCCGCCTCTCTGCGCGGCGCGCAGCCCGTATATCCCCCCCAGAAGCGGGAGCGCCGCCAGGACGTACACGACGTTGGTCCACGTCGCATCCGGGCCGGCCACGACAAGCAATGCATCAACGACGAACGCCGCGCCGGACGCCATAGCCGCCACCCCGCCCCAACGGACCATGCTCACAGACATCATCTCTCCTTCGATTGTGCTTTTGCCTGCGAGAGAATGATGCCACACCGCGCGCTCCGCCGTACCCGTCAAATGAGTGATTTTTGCCGCATCGCTTCTTTTCCTCGCTGCTAACATATCCGGTGTGAAGTCGTTGAACGTCAAATCCGCGCCGCATGGAGTCCGGAACATCTTTGTAGCTTGGCTCGCGTGGGGGCGACGCAAGCGGGCGAACAAGGTTTTGTTCATTATCTCGATCTCCATCGCGGCGTTCGTCACCGGGGCGTTCGCGTGGGCCATGATCTTCCCGCACGAAGGGGACTTCGCGCGGTATCTCGTCTTTTACTGGGTATGGGGCCTTTGCGCCGTGAGCCTCCCCTTCGCGATGGCCGAATACAAGACGAGTCCTTTGAGAAAGAACGGCGAGCGCGGCCACCTCGTCATCCTCCTCTACATCGGCGCGCTCCTCATCGTCACCCGCGCTCTGAACATGATCCTTTACGGGGGATATTAGTTTGAACAAAGCCCTTCTCTTCGACCTCGACGGAACCATCTCGGAGACGGACTCGCTGCACCATCCGGCGTGGGCCGAGATGCTCGCCCCCCACGGCTACGATGTGGATTGGCCGTTCTACGAGAAGAACATAAGCGGTCGTCTCAACCCGGAGATAGTCGCCGAGTTCATGCCCGGCCTCTCGGAGGAGGAAGGACGCGAGGTCGTCGAAAAGAAGGAAGAGGACTTCCGGGGCCGCGTGGACACCCTCACGGCGACGCCCGGCCTCCACGAGCTTATGGGACGGGGAAGGGAGGCGGGCGTGGCCGTCGCCCTCGTGACGAACGCCCCGAAACTCAACGCTCTCGCCGTCATAAACGCCCTCGGCCTCGAAGACGACTTCGACGCGATAATTCTCGCCGAGTATGCCGGAGCGGGGAAGCCCGACCCCGCTCCGTACCTCATGGCCCTCGACGCGCTCGGTGTCTTTGCCACGGAAGCCGTCGCCTTCGAGGACTCCTCGTCCGGCATAAAATCCGCCGTCGCCGCGGGGATACCGACCGTTGGCATCGCGTCCACCCATGCGCCGGAGACTCTCGATGAGGCCGGAGCCTTCGTCGTGGTCGAGGACTTCACCGACCGCGGCCTCCTCTCGATGCTCTTCGGCTGAAAGCGGCTCGCCTGGCGGCGAACCGCGCTTCTCAGCATTTCAGCTTGTCAGCCGGTCAGCGGAAATGCTTTATATCTCGACTTCCACGGTGGTTTCGGTCGTCTTCTCTTCGCGGGAGATGGTGAGTCGTCCATCGTCGTGATCGAAGGGTGCCTCCGCGCCATCCGCCATGACGCGCCGGGGAGCATCCCAGATCCCGCGAAGCTCGAACCGGACCTCGCTCCGTTCCGGCTCGAAGGAGCCTTCGCGCTCTCCGATGCGGATCGTGACGGTGTCGCCCGACCTTTCGCACGAGACCTTCCGCCTGGCATACTCGCCGTCCTCGTGAGTGAAGCCGTCCCCGGCGTCCTCGTAAAGAGCCGACTCGCCCGAGCCCTCCGCCGGAAAAAGCGCATACGTCAACGGCGCGTCGAGGTTTTCTCCGGTGTGGTTTTTGTCCGGACCCATCGGGATGGCCTCGTTCGCCTTTACGTAGATCGCCGGTTGACCG
>JBOHBL010000913.1:0-2461 GCA_050698295.1 Rubrobacteraceae bacterium
GCTTCATGGAAGTACTCTCCGGGGCTTCCGCGCCGCCGACGGTCGCCCGGATGACGCCCGCGACCGCCGAGCCCGCGCCGAGCATCGAGTATCCGAGGAGGCCGACTCCGGCGAAGACCATGAGGAGACTCAGGAGCGCGGCGATCCCGCGGTTCTTGCGAGTACCGCGTCGCGCGTCGCGCTTCTTCGTCCGGCGTCCAGATTTGTACACGCCGTATTCGCGGCGAGGAGGTCCGCCGAAGATCGACGCTCGGTATTTCTTCATCCCGACCTCCTTTCTCTCGAATAGACCCGTCTTCGCAAGGTCAGTTTACTGGCGCAATGTGACGTTTCGGTAACAGAACAAGGCTTCGTGGATAACAATTGCCGGAAGATTAAATGTCTCCAAGCCGAGTTTGAGGGGTATGGATCACCCCTGGGGGCGCGATGCGCTCTCTCCCTCATGCGGGCAAGATGCCCGCACTCCCAGGACCTTCTCTCATATTCAAGTTGGAGATGCTTAAATCAGCACAGGAGCATCGCGCCGTCCGCGCGTATATAATCCGTCGCGTGAAGGTAGGGGTCCCAAAAGAAACTTTCGAAGGAGAACGCCGGGTCGGGCTCGTCCCCGAAACGGTCGAGAAGCTCGCCAAAAACGGCTTCGAGGTAATCGTCGAGTCCGGCGCGGGCCGCGACTACAACCCCGATTCGATGTACGAAGAAGCGGGCGCGAATGTTGCCACAGACGCTTCGGAAGTCTACGAAGCCTCCGATCTCATCGTCAAAGTGGCGCATCCGAGCGAAGAGGAGATCGGGGCGATGAAAGAGGGGCAGACCCTGATCTGCTTCCTCAACGGCCCGACTTTCCCCGAAACAGTCAAGAAACTGGCGGACGCCAAAATAACCGTCTTCTCGAACGAGGCGATACCGCGCACGAGCGTGGCGCAGGCGATGGACGCTCTCTCTTCGATGGGCTCCATCGCGGGATACAAGACCGCCATAATCGCCGCCGACTCTCTGGGGAAATACGTCCCGATGCTCTCGACCGCCGCCGGCACCACGAAAGCCGCGAAGGTGATGGTCTTCGGGGTGGCGGTCGCGGGTTTGCAAGCCATCGCCATCATGAACCGCCTCGGGGCCGAAGTCTTCGCCTACGACATAAGGCCGGAGACGAAGGACCAGGCTCAGTCCCTCGGCGCGACGTTCCTCGACTCCGACGACGTGAAGGAAGACGATGAACAGAAAGACGAGTTCGTCGAGTACGAGCCGACGGGGTTCAACAAGTTCATGTCGGACCTGGGTTTCTATTCCTTCGCCGAGCCGCCGAGAAACGAGTACGTCGTCGAAGGCGAGGAAGAGGTAGCCGGGGAGGACGAAGACGAAGGGTGGTCGAAGGAGAAGCTCGACGCGGACCAGGATCTCATCCGGGAGAGGCTGCCGGAGATGGACATCGTCATAACCACCGCGCTCGTCCCCGGAAGAAAAGCGCCCGTGCTAGTGGACAAAGAGATGGTCGAGTCGATGAAGCCGGGTTCCATCATCGTGGACCTGGCCGCCGAGAGCGGAGGCAATTGCGAGTTGACGCAAGCCGGCGAGACCGTCGAGCATGATTTGGTGAGGATCATCGGCCCGGTCAACCTGCCGAGCGACATGCCCATACACGCCAGCCAGTTGCTCTCGCGGAACATGTTCAATTTGCTCTCCCACATCACCGAAGACGAGTCGGAGGGCGAGAAGAGTCCCAAGCTAAACCTCGACTTCGAGGATGAGATCATCGCGAGCACGTGCATAGCTCACGAGGGCGAAATCCGCCACGAACCCACCCGCGAGGCGTTGAACGAGTCCCCCGAAGAAAGCGAGGCGAGCTGACTTGCAGGAAACCCTCATACAGCTTGCGATCTTCATCATGGCGGGCTTCCTCGGCTTCGAGCTTATATCGCGGGTGCCCAATCTGCTCCACACGCCGCTCATGAGCGCGACGAATGCGATCCACGGCATCATCCTGGTCGGGGGTATGATCACACTGGCTTCCGACAGCAACTTCTGGATCAAAGCCGTCGGCTTCATAGCAGTCTTTTTCGGAGCCCTGAACGTCGTGGGCGGCTTCTGGGTGACGAACCGGATGCTCGGGATGTTCCGTCCCCAAAAAGCGCGGGTCAAGAGGAGAAAGGGCTGAATTTTGCAGGTCGCGACTTTCCTGGCTTACCTGCTCGCGGCGGCGCTGTTTATCTTGGGCATCCGTCGCCTCCGGAAGCCGGAGACGGCTCGTTCGGGGAACACGATAGCCGCCTTCGGGATGACGATAGCCCTCATCGCCACGCTCTTCGTCATCGAGTTCGAGAGCCTTTTGCTCATAGGGACGGCGGTCCTGCTCGGATCGGTCGTGGGCGCGGTCTCGGCCCAGCGGGTCCAGATGACGGCGATGCCGCAGATGGTCGCCGCCTACAACGGCGTCGGCGGAGGAGCAGCGGCCCTCATAGCA
>JBOHBL010000914.1:0-13185 GCA_050698295.1 Rubrobacteraceae bacterium
GGTGGGAGTCGTCACGTACCGGCGTCTGGACGAGCCCTTGCGGCCGGGTTGTTCGGGAAGGGCGCTCGACTGGTGCGACGTTCGCATCGTGGATCCCGAAACTAACGACCCGACGCCACCGGACGAGGTGGGGGAGATCGTAGTTCGCCCGAAGTCCGGGGGCATCATGATGAAGGAATACAACAACGCTCCCGAAAAAACCGTGGAAGCCTGGCGCAACCTCTGGTTCCATACCGGAGACGCGGGCAAGATGGACGAAGAGGGCTATCTGTACTTCGCGGATCGCGTAAAAGACGTTATCCGCCGTCGGGGAGAGAATATCTCGTCGTACTCCATCGAAAGTGTCGTGACTGCTCATGAATCCGTCGAGGAGTGCGTCGCGGTCGCCGTTCCGTCCGAACACGGTGCGGGATCCGAGGACGAAGTCAAGGTCTGCGTCATCTTGAAAGAAGGAGCGAACCCGGATCCTGCGGAGCTCCACGAGTATTGCACGCAAAGAATGCCTTACTTCGCGGTTCCACGCTATATAGAGTACGTTTCGGAAATACCCAAAACCGCCAACGAGAAAGTCAGGAAAAACGTCCTCAGAGAGCGGGGAGTCACTCCGGATACCTGGGATCGCGAGGCGACTGGCATCCGATTGCAGAAATAAGTTGCTGGTTTGGAGATTGTCGCCAGACAGAGTTGTTCTTGACGTGAATATCAACCTCGGCTGAATGTATATAGAGCCTAAAGCCGGCTCCGGCTTCTACGGTCGTAGCCGGTACACTGGCGACGATAATAGCCGGTCATCTTCCTGCGGGAGCCTTCCAGATGACGCCTGGAGATGTCGAAACCGGGGAGCCGTTTGTTGATCATACTAGCGTGGCCGCCGTTTCCTTCACGGGATCCGTGGAGTCAGGTCGCATCGTTGCCGGGCAAGCCGTACGACGGGGCGCGCAAGTTCAGTGTGAGATGGGTGGTCAGAACCCCTCCGTGGTTTTGTACGGCGCGGATCTCGACTGGGCCGCTTCGACGATAGCTTATGCGGCGATGGGTTGTGCCGGGCAAAAATGTACCGCCACCAGCCGCGTGATCGCCGAGGAAACCGTATACGACGAGCTTCGAGAACGCCTTGTGGCATTGGTGGAGTCTCTTGAAATCACAAACCCGGGGAGCGAAGCTTGCCAGGTTGGCCCCGTCATTTCGGCTGAGGCCAGATCCCACGCTCTGGAAGCCATAAAGAATGGTGGAGGTTGAACGCTCACGGGCGCGACGCTGCTCGATGACGATGACGGCTTTTATCTTACTCCGTCTCTTATCAAAGTCGAGGATCCAGACAACCCTCTGGCCAAGTAAGAGGTCTTCGCGCCGGTCGGCGCACTGCTCAAGGCAGGTTCCGCCGACGAGGCCGTGCAGATCGCCAACAACGTGCGATACGGGCTGGCCGCAGCCGTGTTCACCAACGACTTGGACAAGGCAATGAAGATCGCCGACAGGCTCGAAGTCGGGCTGATCAAGATAAACGGCTCCACCGCAGGAGTGGATTTCCACGCACCGTTCGGAGGCTCCAAGCAGTCCGGGATAGGTTCGAAGGAGCAAGGACTCGCCGCGCGAGACTTTTTCACCGAATCGAGGACGCTCCTGCTCTCGCCGTAATCATTGTCGAGGATATGCGTTCCACAGTAGGTGCGCTACACATGACTGTACCAACCGCGGCGGATCCTCCGCCGTATCCATCGCTAGATGGCCTCCGTGTAGGAGAAAAGCACCTGCTGCAGAGGAGATCGCACTTCGGGGGGTTATAGTCGGATCTTGAACAGCGTCGTCTTATTTCCAGGTTCGTTACCTGATTTATCTCTACGAGTAGACGGAACGGCTTGCGAGCGGCCTTGAAGGGCCAAGCTGCAACACTTGCAGGCTTTTAAGCAGTTCATCGGTCAACTTGCTTGGTAGGTTCAAAGTGCGCTCTACCATATCGCGAGCGTACTCCGAATATATACGTCCCGAGTAAACCTGAGTCTTTCCACAAGCCGCGCATCGGCTGGTCCTCAAACGCTCCGAGAGATAGAGCAGTTCGTGTTCGCCCTCGACTCCGCAGGTCAAGCAAGTGAGTATCGCGGCCTTCTCCAGCTTCACAGCGATGCTCCTTTCAAGTCATTGTCTCCCAGCCCTGGATGCGAACCACCGTTTTCCGGGGAGACTGGATTTGTTCGCAACCGAGCAAGCTACATAAAGTGTACCCTCCGGAAAACTTACGAGGTTCCTTCTCCTGCGACGCATCTCAAAGCGCCGCCGTCGGGGTGTCCCATACCTCGCCGAGGGCTTGGATCGCCCTTCTGTAATGCGAGTACTTGGTCTCGAGCCGCTCTTGCGAAGAAGGATTCGGTTCCAGCTTCTCGGTTATACGCACGGACGCGGCGGCTGCTTCTTCGAGGGAGTCGTGCATGCCCGCGGCGACCGCCGCGCACATCGCCGTGCCGAGAGCGCCGGATTCGGTCGCGTCGGTGAGGAGAACGTCGAGGCCGAGGACATCGGCGAACATTTGCGCCCAGCGTCGGCTCCTCACAGCGCCCCCGGTGAGCCGCCCTTCGCCGATCCCGAACGAGTCTCGAAGCGCGTCCACGTGGGTGCGATGATTGAATACCACGCCTTCGAGTATCGCACTCAGAATGTGGCCCCGATCGTGCCACCCTCGCATCCCGAGGAACGTCCCGCTCGCCGCCGCCCCGTGCGGGGAACCGTAAAGAAAAGGAAGGAACAAAACCTCGTTCTCCTCGCCCGAGACTTCGGCGACCTCTCGCTCTATGAAGGCGAAGGGGTCTTCTCCGAGGGACGTGGCGGAGTCGTAATCCGCGCGGCACAGCCTTTGGACGAACCATTCGAGGTTGCCCGCCGAGGCGAGCGAGAGGCTCATGTGCATCCACTGTCCGGGACGCGCGAAGTTGCGAGCGAACCACCGCGGGTCGGTGACCGGTCTGTCGGAGATCACCTCGTTGATGCTCGCCGTTCCGGCCACCATCGCAAGCTGCCCGACCTCCGCGCAGCCGATCCCGATCGCGCTCGCGTCTACGTCATGCAACCCGGAAACCACCGGAGTCCCCGCCGCAAGCCCGGTGATCTCGGCGGCATCGTCGCTCACCAAACCCGCCACCTCCTCGCAACCGACGACGGGGGCGAGGAATTCCTCGTATCCCTCCAGCCCATAAAGCGCCATCGCCTCCGTGGAGTACGCTTGAGTATTCACGTCGCAAAACGACGTGCTCGCTTCCGTCGGATCCGCGCTGACCTCTCCCGTAAGGCGCATCTTTATGACATCCTTGCAAGCGAGCGCCCACCGTGTGCGCTCGATAACCTCGGGTTCGTTCGCGACCACCCACGCCAGAAGCGCGGCGGGGCTCAAGGGGCCGGGGACTTGTCCGGTCACTTCGAGCATGCGCTCGAAGCGCCCCTCGGACTCCCACCTCTCCGTGATCCCGTGCGCCCGGCTGTCGAGGGAGAGGATGCCCCGGCGCGTGGGACGGCCTTCTTCGTCGAGGAGATAAAGCCCGTCTCCGTGTCCCGTAACGCCGACTGCCGCGATCTCCCGCGCTTCCACACCGGCCTTTTCGATGGCAGTCCGTATCGCCTCCGCCGACGCTTTCCAGAGAGCTTCCACGTCCCGCTCCACCCACCGCGACCGGGGCGTTTCCTGCGGCACCCGCGTCCCGGCGGAGGATATCGGCCGCCCCTCCTCATCGAAGATTACGGCCTTCGTCACCGTGAGGCCGCAATCCAACCCCAAAACCAGCCCACTCATAAACACCCCACCTTTCCGCGTAACGTTACGCGCCATTTCCCATTCGTTCGCTCATTCGACCGCCGCGGTGCTCGCCGTAACGCGAAACCGCTCCAGCCGGTCGCGGTGTCCTCGGAGTTCGCGATCCGTCCTTTCGTCACTCCACCTCGCCAGCCGGGCGGCGGCCTTTGCGATCCGCTCGACGATCTCTTCCGGCATGGTCGGCCCGATACCGACCATCGTCCGGCGGGCGAGCACGTCGGTGAGCGACTCCGCGAACTCCTCCTCCATCACGAACGCGACCTCGGCGACCGTGAGGCCGCTCTCCTCGTCGAGAACCTCGCGCATGTCCCGGCTCGCGGCGGCTCGTTCGGCGACGCCGCGCGCCCTCGTCCCGTACAGTTTCGCCACCCGCGACGCGGCGCGATGGCCGAGTCCGGAAACCTCGGCGAAGGACTCGGTGAAGCGGTCGAGGTTCATGGAACCCGCGCCGGGGAGGAGCAGCCGCCGGGTCGCACAGCGTCGTCTTCCGGCTCCGAGCTTCCTCATCGCGAGGTCGGCGGCCTCCTCGCCGACCTGCCGGAACGTCGTGAGCTTGCCGCCCACGAGCGAGACGAGGCCCTCGACGCGCGGCGCGTGGTCGTGGAAGGCGTGGCGCCGGGTTATGTCGCCCTCGTCGCCGCCCGGTGTATACGGGAGGGGGCGGACGCCCGTGTATCCCCAAAGGAGGTCTTCGGCGGAGAGGTTCGACTGCGGAAGTATTCCGTTCGTCTCGCGGAGGATGTATGCGATCTCCTTCTCCGACGGCCCCACGCGGTCGAGATCCCCCTCGAAGCGTTCGTCGCTGCTGCCGATCATGAACTGACCCCGCCACGGAAGCACCATCATCGGACGACCGTCGGATTTCGCCTCGTAATATAGCGCGTCGGAGGGCGCGCCCGGAAACGAATCCACTATGAAGTGGGAGCCTTTGGTGCCGCCGATGAGGCGCGGTTCATCCAGCCCGCGAAGCACCCGATCCACCCACGGCCCCGCCGTATTTATGACGACCGAAGCGGAGACGAGCCGCCGCTCGCCCGTGATTTTGTCTTCGATCTCGATCCCGGACACCGCGCCGCCCCTCACGTCCAGCCGCTCGACGCTCACATGGTTCACCACCGTCGCTCCCGCATTTCGAGCGGCGAGAGCGACCTCGACGCACAGCCTTTCGGCGAGTTCGACTTGCGCGTCGAAGTACGCGGCGGCCCCGTGCAAACCGTCGCGGTCGAGGCCGGGAACCCTTCGGAGCGTCTCCCGTTTGCTCCACACCGAATGGCGGGGCAGAGATTTGTCCCACGAAAGCGCGTCATAGGCGAGCATCCCCGCTTCGAGCATGAGCGGGTTGTGTTTGCCGCCGGAGTAAAAAGGGAGGATCATGCGCAGTGGTCGCACGAGGTGGGGAGCCGCGCTGAGCAGCCACTCCCTCTCGCGCAAAGATTCCCGGACGAGCTTCACGTCGAGCTTTTCGAGGTATTTGAGGCCGCCGTGTATGAGGCGGCTCGACCACGAGGAAGTCCCGCTCCCGATGTCGTCGCGCTCGACGAGCAAAACCCGCATCCCGCGCAAAGCCGCGTCCCACGCCGCCCCGCACCCGTTCACCCCGCCCCCGACCACCACGAGGTCGAAAGGCTCGTCGAACGCCCGCAGCGCGTGAGACCTTCGAGGAGACACTTCCATCCGCCGACCGTCCATTCAGTCTCCCGCCGTCACGTCATAAGCTCCCAGTTCGTGATCGCATCTTGCAAATCCGCGAGAAAACTCGCCCCGTCGGCCCCGTCGGCGACCCGATGATCCACGGAGAGCGTGACGGAGATGGCCCATTTCGGAAGCCATTCCCCGTCCATCCATTCCGGAATGGTGCGGAGCCGTCCGACGGCGAGGATGGCCACCTCGGGCTGGTTGATAATCGCGTCGAAGGAGTCCACGCCCATCATCTCGAGGTTCGAGGCCGCGCTCCTTCGCCGCCCGCCGAGCCGCGAGCATCGTCGCCGACTCGTATGGCTCTTCGAGGTTCTCTTCCTTCAAAGTCTCGATGTCCGCGCCGATGAGATCCGGAGCCTCATCGAAGCGGGCGAACACGGTCATCCCGCGCATACGGACGGCCCTCCTCGCAGTCCCTTCGAGGTCGGAGACGAGAATGAGGATCACGCCCTTTCCAAAACGCCCCTTCGCGTTGCAAACTCCACGTACCCCTCGCCGCCTTTCTCCGCGATGCCCCCGAGAACCTTCCTATAGTGGCTCATCTGGAAATACGTTCCGACGCTCTGCAAAAACCACAGCCCCGCCAGAATCGGGATCACGGCAAACCAAACACTCAACCCTCTCTCCTTCCTCGACTGCTCGCTCCGCCACCCACGAAACTCGCCGCCACTATATCTTTGACAATTGCTATAGTCAAGAACAAATGTAAAATCGACGTTGGCGAACATTCTGCCTCTCCGACAAACAAGTTTTCGCCGATGGCTATGGAGGCTGCGGGGATGGATGCTTCGGCATGTCGTCTTTTCTGTTTCCTCGTTGTTCCTTTGGGGCGTCGTGCTGGCGAATCCGGTGATGCTCCGCGGGTGGGACGTGGTTCTCAAGGTCATGGTTATGTCGGCGGTGGAAGGTGGGATCCACTCCGCATATTTGGATTCGTGGCCTGGGGAGCCGTCGGGGGTTCAGTTTCGAGAGGGCAGGGCGTTCGGAAACTTTCATCGCCTGCGGGATATTCGAGCCATTACGCGACCAGCGTGGTGGAATATTTTGTGCGCGAGGCTTTTCGGATGCGTTTTCGCGTCCGGTGGTTTTCATGAGGTTCGGTCTTCGTGCTTCGTTGCGGGGCTGTTGTCCGTCAGAGTTTGTCCGGGTACTTTGGCCGGGTCGGTTACGCGCTCAAGCAAATACGCCGCTGTGCTATCGTCGGTCACGAGGGTGGTAGCGTAGCCGCCCCTGAGGGTTCCGAGGAGGGCTTCGCGTTTTGTTTCCCCTCCGGCGACCATGAGCCGTTCCGGTATGTTTTTGAGGTTTTCCAGCGAGACGCCCACGGGATTGATGGTGGATGGAAGCTCCACGGGATCTCCCTGGGCATCGATCCAACGGCACGCAATGTCTCCTGCGGCACCTCGTTCCTGCAAAAACGCGCGTTCTTCGGGCGAAAGGTATTCGAGGCGAACCATGGTCGCATCTTCGTGCAGCGTGCCGACGCTGTAAATTACGAGCGAAGCCTGTCGTACGAGATCCAAAGTTTCGCCTATGTCCGGATCCCGTACCAAAGCCTCCGCCGTCGAGCGATCCTCGACAAACAACGGAGCATACAACGCCTGCGCGGGGGCGCGGAAATACCTTCCGAGTTGCTCGGCCACCCAGTACGAGTTCGTCCCGCTCGAAGCCCGGTGAAGGCCACCGACGAGGGGAACTATCCGAACCCCGTCTATAATCTGCTCCCCGGCGAGCGACTCCGTGATCGCCCGCAGCGTCGTTCCCCATCCAACGGCCACCGTACTCTCCGGCTTCACCATCTCGACGACGAGTTCGGAAGCCACATGACCCAGCCAACGCTTGAGCTGCTCTTCATCACCCGCCTCCGGAACGAGCCGAACCCTCCTCAGCCCATAAAGCCGTTCGAGTTCCCGCTCCATCCCGAAGACGTCCCGAGGCACATCCAACGTTATCCGAACCAGCCCGTCTTCTTTCGCCCTCCGCAGCAAACGCACTATCGTACTCCGGCTCACCCCGAGTTCCCGCGCCACCTCTCCCTGCGTCAACTCTTCTATGTAGTACAGCCACGCCGCCCGCGCAGCCTCACTCCCTCGCTTGTCCATCACCAAGCCCCTTCGCGTCGCAAGTATTGCGGATGATTCAAGCCTCTGATACCTTAAAGCAAACGATGAACAATTGTACCAAATACCTCCGATCCTCGGGTTGTTCGATCCAGTTTACGGTGTTCGCGAGTGCGCCGGAGGAGAGAGACGGATATGTGGGCGGTTTTGTCCACCGGATGCTCGACAGTGATCTTGTGGAGGAGGATAGAGGAGCATGATCGGGGCGAATTCCGAATTTGGCAAAAAACGAGCCGACCCGACGGATCTCGTGGGCTTGCGCGAGGGACTCGTCGGCTCTGATCCGGAAGGGCTATTGTCGCCTTTGGGTTTGAAGCGGATCGAGATCGGGTCGAACATCCTCGACCTTCTTCCCGAGTGCGTCGCCAACCTCACCGAAGGCACGAGGGAGAATCCGCGCATCCTCCTCGTGGCCGACGCCACCCGGATAACACGCTCTGGGGAGGATTTGAAAAAGCTCGTCGAGGAAATCCTTTTCGAGCGTTACGATAGAGTCGAGCGGGTGGTGATCGGAGCGCATCACGCACAGCTTCACGCGGACGAGGAGGCTTTGGCTGAGGCGGAGGCCGCCGTCGCTGACGCGGATTGCGTGGTGGTCGTCGGGTCGGGAACCATCACGGATATTTGCAAGGTCGCCGTGCATCGCACGGGGGGAGGCTCGCTCGTCGTCGTTCAAACAGCCGCATCCGTTGACGGCTTCTCTGACGATGTCTCCGTGGTTTTGAAGAGTGGCGTCAAACGCACCATACCTTCGCGTTGGCCGGACGTTCTTCTCTCCGACCTACCGACCATCTCCGAAGCGCCTTTCTCGATGACCGCCGCCGGATACGGCGACGCCATCTCCATGTATACCGCGCCCGCCGACTGGCGACTTGCCTCGCTCGTGGGCCTCGACGACTCGCACCACCCGGCTCCGGTCGCCATGCTTCTCGAAGGCGGGCCGGACGTGCTCGGAGCGGCGGAAGGGGTGGGACGGCTCGAATCGGAATCCATGGAAAAGCTCGTACGGCTCCTCGCGCTGCGCGGCATCGCGAGCGGCGTCTCGGGAAGCACCGCCATCCTCTCCGGTGCCGAACACCTCATGAGCCACATGCTCGACATGCACGCCGGACAGACCGGAACCCCGCCGGGCGTACACGGCGCGCAAGTCGGCGTAGCCACCGTGATCGCCGCCGCCGCGTGGCAAACGCTCCTCGAAAACCTCGACCCATCGAAAATAGACGTGGATACGTGCTTCCCGGAACCCGAGAACATAGAACCCATCGTGCGCGAAGCATTCTCCGGCCTCGACCCCACAGGCGCGGTCGGCGACGAATGCTGGCGCGACTACGAACAAAAACTCTCTCGCTGGCGAGACAACCGGAAAGCATTCGAGTCTTTCCTCGAAAACTGGCCCCGCCACCGTGCCGAACTCGAAGAACTCGTCGCCGCCCCCGAGCGTCTCGCCGAGGCTCTCACCCTCGTGGGCGCGCCCGCGAAGTTCGAGGATTTATCCCCGCCAATTTCGCCCGAGACGTCTCGGTGGGCATTGCGAAATTGCCACTTCATGCGAAACCGCTTCAACGTCGTGGATTTGTTGTATTTTCTGGGATGGTGGGACGATGTGTTTATCGAGCGTGTCAGCGAGTTAGCTTGTCAGCATTTCAGCCAGTCAGCCAGTCAGCAAAAACAAAAAGCTGACAGGCTGACGAGCGAGCGAAGCGAAGCGGGCTGACTGGCTGACAAGCGCGACCGAAGGGAGCAATAATGGAAAACATAGCTTTGTGGAAGCGGATGGCGGCCGAGTTCATCGGGGTGTTCCTTTTGTGTTCGATCGGGTTGATGGTCGTGGCGACCGCGATCACGACCGGGCAACTCGGACTCTTCGATCTCAGCGTGGCTTTCGCGTTCGCGATCATGATATGCCTCGTCGTCGTCGCCGCCGTGAGCGGAGGCCACATAAACCCGGCCATCACGGTCGCGCTCGCGGTGTACGGACGGTTCCCGTGGCGCGAGGTTCCTCTTTATATTTCGTCGCAAATCGCGGGCGGAGCGGTGGGAGCATTCGTGCTTTACGCGATTTACCGGGGGCCGATCATAGCTTTCGAGGAGGCGAACAATATCATCCGAGGCGAGCCGGGGAGTGAGATCACGGCCATGATCTTCGCGTGCTTCGCCCCGAACCCGGCCATCGCCGCCGCGCAAGACCCCCCATGGACGGCGGACATCATCTCGCTCCCCACCGCCCTCGGCGCGGAGTTCTTCGCCACCTTCGTGCTCGCCATCGTTGTCTTCGCGGCGATCGAGGCCCGCAACGCGTTCGCGCCGAATTTGACGATGTTCGCGTTCATCATCGGCCTCGTCGTTGGCTTCATCGTCATCGCCGAGGCTCCGCTGACGATGGCGGGCATAAACCCGGCCCGCGACCTCGGGCCGAGGATCGCCATTTATTTCCTCGGATGGGACGGCCTCGCCTTCCCCGGCATCGGAAACGCGCCGTGGTGGATATGGACGGTCGGCCCGACGCTTGGAGCGGTCGCTGGCGGCGGCGTGTGGGTGTTCCTCCTCGGCAAATGGCTCGACGTCCGCCCGACGGATCCCGACGCCGCCGGAACCGAAGCCGACGCCCTCGAAACCCCGACCCCCGGCGGCGACCCCACGCCCGTAGCCGACGGAACCGCCGACGCGAAGAACGACCGATAATGGCGAGTCCGGGAGAAAGGCGGAATATATGACAAAACCGTGAGATTCACTGTCGTTCCCGTAGTGGAGCGACCCACGAACGAGACCCACGAAACCTCGGGAAAGGAGAACAAAATAATGGCGACTGCTTTGGACAAGTATGCGGAGATGGAGCCGAACTGGGACTATCCGGTGGTCATCGAGTCCCACATAAACGGGGTTCGCTCGAAGGAGATGAACCCGAACACGCCCATAACTTATGACGAGATCGCCGAGGACGCCATACGTTGCTGGGAGGCGGGAGCATGCGCCATCCACGCGCACAACACGAGCTTCGATCTCCTCGGCAAGGACGCTTATAAAGATTACATGAGGACGTGGGACAAGGTTCTCGAAAGGCACCCGGACATCACGTGGTATCCGACCACGTGCAACAACCTCAGATTGTTGCCGGAGGAACATGGACTGGAGCACGTCCCGTATCTCCAGTCGGGCGCGAACGTCAAAGTAGCGTGCGTGGATACGGGCATCAGCCTTTTCGCCTTCGATGTGGACGACGAAGGATATATCGTCGGTCGCGAGTACGGGTGGAACTACGAGAGGGTCGCCGGGCAGATAAAGATGTGCCGAGAGAACGACACGCCCATGATCTTCGGAATTTACGAACCCGGCTATGCGCGTCTCGCGATGCATTACGTGAACAACCACATGTCCACGAACGGCTCCATGTGGGACTTTTATCTCATCGGGGACTACGGCCTCACGGCGCTCGACCCCATCGGCACGTGCGGGATGAAGCCGAGCCTCGAGAGCCTTTATTATTATTTGTGGATGATCGAAGAAGCTCAAGTCAAGCACCCGTGGTACATCTCCATTTGGGGGCAAGGCGCAATGGACGACACGACCATACTCCGAAGGGCCATCGAACTCGGCGGACACATCAAAACGGGCCTCGAACTTTTCTACGACCCCGCTCGCAATCCCTCGAACATGGAACTCCTCCAACAAGCACAGGAAATCGCACGAGATGTCGGAAGACCCATCGCCACCCAAGACGAAGCGAGAGAACTTTACAGCATAAAGTAGCGTCGGCCTCGAACTTCCGTGGCAAGGACACGGGAAAGGAAGGGAAATGGAGACCACAAAGGTTTTGGAAGGACTCGAGCCGAAGGAGGTCATGCGCTTCTTCGAGGAATTGAGTGGGAGGCATCGTTGCTCGCGGCATGAAAAACAGGCGAGCGACTGGGTCGCGGCCTTCGCCGAGGAGCGCGGCCTCGAATACCACCAAGACGACCTCGACAGCATCATAGTGAAGAAGCCCGGCTCCCCCGGCTACGAGGACGCCCCGACCGTCATCCTCCACGGACACATTGACATGGTGTGCAAAACCGACGACGGAGTGGAACACGACTTCTCCGACGGCGGCGTCGAACTCGAAGTCGAGGGCGAGTTCGTCAAGGCGAAGGGGACGACCCTCGGGGCGGACAACGGCCTCGGGATCGCGTACATGCTCGCGCTCCTCGACTCCGACGATATTCCGCATCCCCCGCTCGAATGCGTCATGACGGTCATGGAGGAGATGGGGAAAGTCGGTGGGGAGAACATTGATGTCAATCTTCTCTCGGGGAAGCGGATGATCGACTTCAACTGGATCGAGGAGAAGCAACTCCTCGCGGGATGCTCCGGCGACGTCTCGTGCAAAATAAACCTCGCCGCCGACTGGGAAGAACCGGAAACCGGCCTCACCCCGATGACGCTCGACATAAAGGGTCTCAAAGGCGGCCATTGCGAGTTCGACATCCACCTCGAAAGAGCGAACTCCATCGTCCTCCTCGCCCGCATTGTGAACGACGTCCTCGACGAGAAGGAAATCCGCATCGCCGCCGTCTCGGGCGGCGTTCAAAACAACGTCATAGCCGCCGAATCCCGTGCGACTATCCTCGCCAAACCCGACGACACCGACGACATCACCCGCATCGTCGAGGAGGCGGCCGCGGACATAAAAAGCGAGTTCGCCATCGCCGACCCGGACATCTCCATATCCATAACGGAGGGCGATGAGGAGGTTTCGAGGGTATTTTCGAGGGATGCGGCGAAGACGCTCACGCGGTTCATCGCGCTTTTGCCGGACGGGGTTCAAACTCAGAATCTCGAAGTCGAAGAGAACTGGGAGACGTCGAACAATATCGGCATCATGGTGATGGACGGGGACGGGGCGGAGATCATATGCACGATCACGAGCGCCGTCACCTCCCGCAAACACGACGTTCTCAAAAAGATATACCTCCTCGCGGAGATGTCGGGGAGCGGGGTGAAGGCCGAGCAAATGGGCCTCGACGCGCCGGAGTTCCCGTGGAACCCCGACTCCGAGATGCTTCAAATAGCGAAGAAGTCGTACAAAAAAGTCATGGGGCGCGACCCGGAGATCCTCGTCTCGGTTTGCAGTCTCGAGCTCGGCATGTTCACGCAGAAAATCCCCGGCCTCGACACCATCGGAATCGGCACCGAGCTTCTCGACGTGCATTCCCCGAGGGAGCGGATGAGCCACAAATCCGTGGCGCGGGTGTGGCCCGTGATCAAAGACGTGATGAAGAGCCTCGACAAATAGCCGCGAGCCGAAAAGCACGGGGAGTCGGGAGTGGATTCGTCTTTATTATCCGCGACTCCCCACCACTTTGCCGTGAGAAGTGCGGGTTTGGCTTTGCTCGTGGAGGCGGATCATAGCGTCCCAGTCAAATGTCTTCCGCTTCGTTAACCTCCTCCGTTGGATGGCTGAAGAGCGCCTGAAGTTTGTCGAGGATTTCTTGTAGCTTTTGTTCTTTTGCCATGCCGAAGCGTCTGGCTACGAGGTCTCGGTGCATGGTGAAGAGCTTGCCGGTTTTGACGACGCTTTTCTTGGGCAGCTTT
>JBOHBL010000915.1:0-2894 GCA_050698295.1 Rubrobacteraceae bacterium
TCGCCGCGAGCGACGAACCCCTCAAGAGCCGTCGTGTGCTCGCGTCCGAAACTTTCCTGCTACTCTGGACCTTCCGCCGTTTCTTGAGCATGACCGGGAGCATTTCGACCGCCTCCCTGATGCCCCGGAGGTGGGCCCGGAGGACTCCGGTGGCCGCAGCCGTGAGCAGGCGGGCGAGTTGTCCGAGGACGAAGAACGGCAGGACGTGAGGGAAGGCGGAGGTGGGGAGGTCTTTTATCAGCAGGCTCAGGCTGTTTCGCGTCCCGAGCCGGGTCGCGGTTTCGCTGCGCTTGCCGCCCGTCGCGCCGCCTCCGACGTGGTAGACGACCGGGTCCGGGACGTAGAGGCAGCGGAAGCCGGCGAGTTGGGCGCGGAAGCTCAGGTCGGCGTCCTCGCAGTAGGACTCGAAGTCCTCGTCGAAGAGCCCGACTTCGTCGAGCATCTCCCGGCGGTACATCGCCGCTCCCCCGCACGCCCCGAAGACGTAGAAAAAGTCGTCGAACTGTCCGCGGTCGCGTTCGCCGTGGCCCAGGCGGTAGGGGAGCCCGCTCAGGCGCAGCGCGTCGCCCGCGCCGTCCAGAAAGCGCCGGTCGTCGAAGCGAACCATCTTGCACGCGAAAAACCCCGCCTCCGGGCACTCCTCCGCCGCCCGGACGAGAGACTCAAGCCAGTTTTCCTCCTGCTCGGTGTCGTTGTTGAGGAGGACGACGAGGTCCCCCGCGGAGGCTCTGATCCCGGCGTTCGCGGCGGCGGCGAAGCCCCGGTTCTCCCCGAGGGCGATGGTCTTCACCTCCGGGAAGTGTTCCGCGGCAAAGGCGAGGGAGTCGTCGGTGGAGCCGCTGTCGGCCAGGATCGTCTCGAAGTTTCGGAAGGTCTGCTTTCGCAGCGAAGAGAGGCACATATCGAGGAACCGGAGGGTGTTCCAGTTGGGGATCACGACCGAGACGCGGGGAGGCATCTTCAGCCGGAGCTCCTCCTCTCGGGGTCCTCGTCTCCAGAGACGCTGACCCCGGTCGGCAGGTGGACGAGGCCCTCGAAGGCGCCGCCGGCCGGACGGCTCACCTTGAAGGTCGCCGCCGCGCCGACGAAGTCCACGTGAGGTTTCCTATCTCTGCGCGAGACGAAGGCGGCGACGCCGTACTGGCCGTGTTTGAGGGCGGGCCGGAAGGAGAAGTCCACGACCACCTCCTCTCCGGCGCGGCCTTCTCTGAGCGGGTTCCCCTCAAGGTCCGTGTTCGTCGAGAAGACGTCCGTGCCGAGGTCGTTGCGGAGGGTGATGCCGACGATGCCGTCGGCCAGGTCCTTCCCGTACTCCACGCTCACCCTGAGCGTCAACTCGGAGTCCGGGGCCACTTTGCCGGAGGGCGGAGCGCCGTCTTCTAAGACCTCGACGGCCCGCACCCTCGCCTCCCCCGTGCCGGGACGCCGGTCCTTGTCTTCGAGCGAGGGACCCTCTATCGTCGCGGACTCATCCCTTTCACCGGCCTTGTTCTTTTTCTTCGAGGCGTTTGAGATGATGGATTGGTAGGCGTCCGTGGCTTCGCTCACGTCGCCCTGGCAGATCAAAGCGCCCTTGTGGAGCAGGATCCCTTCGTTGCAAAAGTCCCGGACCATGCCGGGGCTGTGGGAGACGAACAGGATCGTCGCCCCCGAGTCTCGAAGCTCGTTCATCTTCTGGAGGCCCGCCGCCCGGAAGACCGCGTCCCCCACCGAGAGGGTTTCGTCCACGATCAGGACGTCGGGCTCGACGTTTACCGCCACGGCGAAGCCCAGGCGGGCCTTCATGCCGCTCGAATAAGTCTTCGTCGGCTGGTCCATGAACTCCCCGATGTCAGCGAAGGCTTCGATCTCGTCGAAGCGCTCCAGCATCTCCCGGCGTTCGAGGCCCAGGATCAAACCGTTCAGCATCACGTTCTCCCGGCCCGTGAAATCCGGGTCGAAGCCCGCTCCGAGCTGCAAGAGCGCCACCAGCCGACCGTTCACCTCGACCGAGCCGCTCGTCGGCATAAGCACGCCGGAGACGACTTTCAGGAGCGTGCTCTTGCCGGCTCCGTTGCGGCCCAGGATGCCCAGGACCGTCCCCGGGTTCACGTCCAGGTCTATGTCCCTGAGCGCCCAGAACTCGTGGCCGGAGGTCTTGCCCAGACCGAGCAAGTCCTTGAGCCTCTCCTTCTGGCTCGGGAAGATTTTGTACCTCTTCGATATGTCCCTGAGGGAGACGGCAGGTCTCAAAGCAGATCCGGGAACCGTCGCTTGACTCTGGCGAACAGGGCGAACCCGACCACGAACAGGGCGACCGCGAACAGCGAGAACCACATGAACGCCGTCGGGTCCGGGAAGGCGCCGTCGAGCACCAGATTCCGGTAGGCCCCGACCAAAAACGCCAACGGGTTGTAGTCCACCACGACGTCCAGGCCGCGCTCCTCGGCCAGCTCCGGGGGCCAGATGATCGGGGTGACGAAAAACGACACCCGCACGATGGAGCGCAGCATCTCCCGCGCGTCGGGCAAATACGTGCCGATGACAGCGAACAGGTAGCTGAGTCCCAGGGTGAAGACGAGCTGAACGGCGAAAATAGCCGGGAAGAGCAGGACCGTCCAGTTCAGCCTCCCCTCCAAAATCGCGACGACCGCTATCAGGACCGCGAGCCCGAAGACCTTGTCCACGACCGTCGAGATGGCTTTGGTGGCGGGGAGTATCTCCAGCGGGAACACCACCTTCTGCACCAGCGCGGTGTTGCGCCGGACGCTGTTTATGGCTCCGTTCACCGCGTCTGAGAAGGCGAGGAACGGTATCAGCCCGCAGTAGAGGTACAGCCCGAAGTTCAGGGCGCTGTCGCCCGCCACCTCCCGGAAGCGGATGCCGATGATCTCCGAGAAGATCAGGGTGTAGAG
>JBOHBL010000916.1:0-2424 GCA_050698295.1 Rubrobacteraceae bacterium
CGGCGGGAGGGGGCGGAAGGGAGCCGTCGTCATCCTCCCCCTCCTCGCCGCGCTCTTCGTCGCGACCCGAAGCACTTTGAGGGACGCCTTCGTAAAACCCGACGGAGAACCCGAGTTGCCGGAGGAACCCGAGGCGTGGGTGGACCAGGCGCCGCACCTCCTCGACCTCGGCGTCCAGATGGTTCCGGGGGCGTTCTTCGCCCTCGTCATCGCGGCGGCTCTCGCGACGGCGTATGGCCTTTTGCCGTCGCGGTTTCCGGTTCCGAAGGGGATCCTCGCCGCGCTCCTCGCGCTCGTCGTCTTCGTGGATCTCAACGGGGCCGGGGTGGCCGAGCTGGAGGCGAGGTCCGAGGAGAACGCGACTTTGAAGATCGTCGAGCGCGACCTCGCCGAATACTACGAGCCGACCGGAGCGACCCGTTTTTTGCAGTCCGCCGACGACCCTCCGTACCGGTACTTCGGCTACGCCCCGAGCTTCGGCCCGCGCTACAACCCCTTCCCGCTGAACGTCCAGTTCACGGACCCGGAGGTACGCAAGATCGAAGCGTCGAACCGGGCGACCATGCACGGCGGCGACCTGCAAAGCGCGCAAGGCTACAACGCCGTCCACCTCGCCCGCTACGACGAGTACCTCGAAGCGATGAACGCCCGCTCCCAAAACTACCACGACGCCGACGTGTTCGCCGTCGGCCTCCGCTCCCCCCTCCTCGACCTCCTAAACGCCCGCTACATCCTCACGCCGGCCTCAATCTCCTCCGAAAGCCCGCTCAGTTCGAGGCTTTTGGATCGAAACCTCCCCTCCGTGTATGTCGGCGCGGCGGAAGACATAAAAGTGCTCGAAAACCCGGACGCGTTGCCGCGGGCCTGGATCGTCCACTCCGCCCGCGAGGTCGGCCCGCGGGAAACCCGCGAACTGTTCTCCGCCCGCCGAACCGGGGCGCGGGAAATCCTCGACCTCCTCTCCTCCGGCGAAGTGGATCCGAGGGAAACCGCCCTCCTCGAAAGCCCGCCTCCGACCCTCGAAGAACCCGAAGAACCCTCGACAGCGTCGGTAACGGAATACGAGGCGAACAGCATCGAGGTCGAGACCTCCACCGACGCGGATGGGCTGCTCGTTTTGAGCGAAGTTTACTATCCGGCGTGGAAGGCTTACGTGGACGGCGAGCCGGTCGAGATCGAACGCGCAAACTATCTTTTTCGCTCGATCCCGGTTCCCGCCGGAGAACACGTCGTCGAGCTTCGCTACGAATCTTGGACGTTGAGAGCGGGGTTTTGGATCTCCTTCCTCACCACGCTCGTCCTCGCCGGGCTTCTCGCCGTCCGGCTCGCCTTTCGCTCGCGTCGCTCGCCGGGAGTGGGGAGTCGGGGATGTTCTCGACTCGCCTCTTTTATATTCTCGTCCCCCCGCCCGACGAACTTTCCGTGGACTCGGCTGGAGGCGCCTCGACCCTTCGTCTTTCCCGACTCCCGAAGCGAGCGGCGTTCGGTTGAACATATCGGAGATGGGGTATGATTATGGAATTACTGGAAAGAAACCGGGAGGCTAAGTATCTCCAAACTGAGTTTGGCGGACGCGGATCGACGCTTCCCTGGGAGCGTGGGCTTCCAGCCCGCGATACGCACTTCCGTTCATGCGGGCAGGATGCCCGCGCCCCCAGAGAGGAAAGCCGTCTTCTCTCGTATTCAAGTTGGAGATACTTAACCATGAGCCAGACCGAGAGCCGCGCGAGCATCGGCCCCGTTCAAATCGGGGTTGTCGTGCTGGCGCTGGCGACGGCGGCGATCCACCTTTACTTATTCTTCATCGAAGGTTTTTTGGGGAACGGGGAGATGCTGCCGAAATACCAGTTTTTGTTCGTCGGCAACTTTTTCGGCTACCTGGCTCTGCTCGCCGCCCTGTATTTGCCCATCTCCCCGCTGGCGCGGTTCCGCCCCGTCATACGCGCGTTTTTGATCGCCATGGCCTTCGCTGCTATTCTGTCGTATGTCCGCGTGGGGGTGTTCGATGCTCTGGGCTGGGTTGACAAGGTCGTCGAGGTTTTGCTCATCGTGGCGGTCACGGCTGACGCGGGCATGTCCGGGGATGAGTCCGGCGGAGGGGGCGCGCGGGACGCAATCTTGCAACTCGCGATCGGCCTCGCGGCCGGACTCGGGATGTTCCTGTTTTTGAGCCTGTTCATCGGCGGCTGAGGGGTCGAAGTGAGGGGAGCCTCGTTGTCAAGCAAATCTCTTCGATTGGCGATCACTTTGCCTTTGTTGGTCGCGGCCTTGCTCGTGTTCGTCGCATGCGGCGCCGGGCAAGACGCCTCCGAGGAACAGGAGCCTTCGGCCGACGACGGCTCCCGACAGGCG
Source organism: Rubrobacteraceae bacterium (assembly GCA_050698295.1). Classification (GTDB taxonomy): domain Bacteria; phylum Actinomycetota; class Rubrobacteria; order Rubrobacterales; family Rubrobacteraceae; genus JACCWD01. Next base: position 2,353 of record JBOHBL010000916.1, read on the forward strand.
GAGTCAACCGAAGGAACCGCCCCCGAGGAGGAGGCCGCTCCGGCGGAGGAGCCTCCTCGCAGGCCGGAGGAC
>JBOHBL010000917.1:0-1062 GCA_050698295.1 Rubrobacteraceae bacterium
AAGCTACCTGCGCGACCAGTGTCCTTCGTCCACCGAGGTCTCGGCCAGCTCCAGCGTCGCGGCATGGCCCGTGAAGTTCACGTGCTTGTTGACGGCCACGAGCGCCATCGGGCAACACAGGAAGACACTCAATGCCTCGCGGTGAGTGAGGCGGTCTATGTCGCGCCCGAGGTCGCCGAGCTTGTTCGCGTCGGTCTCGACGACGGAGCGGCCCATGAGGCTCTCGAACTCGTCGAGGGGCGGACCGAGACGGAACGCGCCGCCTGAGTGGTAGTACTCGCGGTGGATGACCGCCGGAGGATAGCCCGCCGCGAGGTCGAACCAGGCGTGCGCCAGAACGTCGAAGTGCTGTGGGATCTTCTTCTCGACCAACGCCTTTTGCGCCGCCGCGAGATGCTCATCCGGGACGGCGACGAGCTCGACCTCGATGCCGAGCGACGACCGGAAGCTCTCGGCGAGATAGTCGGCGATGGGAGCCACGTCGCTCGTCGTCGCGAGCACGAGGGCGCGATCCGAGGGCCATCCCGCCTGTTCGAGGAGCTTCTTCGCCTCGTCGGGGTCGTGCGGGTACGGCTCGATGTCGGTCGGAGCGCCGGAGTAAGGTGGCGACATCGCGGCGACGGGATGCGCGTATCCCCCGAAGCCCTCGGAGATGAGCCTCTCCTTGTCCACAGCGAGGTTGAGGGCCTTCCTCACCCTCACATCACTCATGTATTCGCGGTCGCGGTTTATGAGGCCGGAGACGATACGCATCGCGTCTATGGCAGCGAGGTGGGCGTGTTCGGAGTCGATGACTTTTTGCGCGTCCGCCGGGGAGACCTCGGAGACGATGTCCACTTCGCCTTCGGTGTCGCAGACTTTATCCAGGGCTTCCGCCGGGTCCATATCGTTTACGTAGATTATTTTTTCGAGGCGAGGTCCGCGTTCCTTGTTCCAGTGGTCCGGGTTCGCTTCGAGGACGACGCGGTCGGTGCGCGGGAGGTCCGTGAAGATCCAGGCGCACGTGAACGGGTCTGTTTCGATGATCGCGATTTCATTCTGCAATGTGGAGAAGCCTTCGAC
>JBOHBL010000918.1:0-2724 GCA_050698295.1 Rubrobacteraceae bacterium
CTCCACGAGAGGAGCGCCGTCGCCCGCGCCCACGTCTTCGGCGACGAGGAGAGTGCGACCCCTTTTTCCGCGGAACTCGACTTTCACGGCGTCTTTCTCGAAGGGCTTCTCGGTCTCCATTTTTTCGATGGTCTTTTCGAGACGCTTTCGCGCGTGGAGGGAGCGTTTCATCAGCTTCGCCGCCCGGTGCCCGACGAAGCCCTTGTCGTATGCGCCCTGCTTCTCTTTTTCTCTGCTGCGCGACCAGCCCGCGTAAGCCTGAGCCTGTTTCTTGAGTTTCCTTACCGTCTTTCGTCTCTTCTCGTAGATGTTCCACTCCGCTTCGAGTCGTTCGTCTCGCAGGTGTCGGAAGGCGGAATAGTTTCCGGAATAGAGCTTTAATTCTCCCAGGTCCAGGTGAGCGACTTTGTCCGCCACCGCATCCAGAAAACGCCTGTCGTGGGAAGCGACGATGAAGGCGGCGTTCGTGTTTCGCAGTTGCTCCTCCAGCCATTCGCGGGCGGCGACATCGAGGTGGTTCGTGGGCTCGTCGAGGAGGAGGAGGTCGTGGTCTTCGAGCAATATTTTCGCCAGCGCGAGCCGCACTTTCTGCCCCGAGGACAGGGACAACACCGGCCTGTCCCACGTCTCTTTCGGGAGCCCGAGGTTCGTGAGCGCGGACTCCGCTCTGGAGCGGAATTCGTAGCCGCTGGAAGATTCGAACCTTTCTTGCGCCTCGCCGAGTTCTTCGAGCAAAAGTCCGGTGTCTTTCGCCTCTTCGAGTTCGGTGGAGATGACTTTGATCCGCTCTTCCAGCCAAACGAGGTCCGTGAACGGTTCCAGGGCGACCTCCATGCACGAGGTTCCCGAACCCTCCACTCCGGCGAGGCTCTGTTCGAGGTAGCCGATGCTGGTTCCTCCGGCGATGGAGGTCGTCCCGGAGTCGGGGCTGACATCCCCTCTGAGAATGCGAAATAAACTCGTCTTGCCCGCTCCGTTGTCGCCAAGCAGGGCTATGCGGTCCTTCGGATAGACGGTGAGGGAAACGTCTTCGAGGACCTTCTTGTCGGGGAATGCTAGCGATACGTTTTGCCACTGCGCGAGCATGCGCGGCTCCTTTCGATACGGGCGGCGCGACACGCTCTGGGGTTGCTCGGGTTTTGGAGGTTCGTAGAGGCGAGCCGACGCCGCGAGTCTGCGGCGTTCTTTGTGTGGTTCTAGCTCAGCCTCATCGGTCTTTGTCGTCCTCCGGGTAGTTCGCGCGGACAATGATAGCGCACTTCCGGCTTGACCGGAGGGATGGGGCGTGGAAAAATCCCGGTCCACGGGAAAGGAGAGGAGAGCATGAACGATCATGAGGTCTTCGACCTGGGCGACGCGACCCTGCGAGGCGGAGCGACGCTCAGAAACGCGAAGCTCGCCTACAAGACATATGGCAGTTTGAACGACGCGAAAGACAACGCCATCGTCTATCCGACGTGGTACTCCGGGCGGCACTGGGAGAACGAGTGGCTGATCGGCGAAGGCATGGCGCTCGACCCGTCCAAATATTTCATCATCGTCCCGAACATGCTGGGGAATGGTTTATCGTCATCGCCGTCGAACACGCCGCCGCCATACGACAAAGCCCGCTTCCCGAACGTCACCGTCGCCGACAACGTCGCCGTACAGCGCAAGCTCGTCACCGAACACTTCGGCATCGAGCGTCTCGCGCTCGTCACGGGCTGGTCGATGGGTGCGGGACAGACGTACCAGTGGGCAATGAGCCACCCGGAGATGGTCCCGAAGATAGCGCCGTTCTGCGGCTCGGCGAAGACGAGCGAACACAACATCGTGTTTCTGGAGGGTGTGAAATCCGCTCTTACGGCGGACAACGGATGGAACGGAGGCTGGTACGACGAACAACCGGTGAAGGGATTAAGAGCTATGGCCCGCGTGTATGCCGGGTGGGGATTTTCGCAGGCGTTTTACTGGGATCAAGTCTACGAGGAGATGGGCTTCACCTCGCTCGAAGACTTCCTCGTCGGTTTCTGGGAGGGATTTTTTCTGGACAACCGGGACGCCAACAACCTCCTCACGATGCTGTGGACGTGGCAGAATGGCGACATAAGCAGGACGCCCGGTTTCGAGGGAACATACGAAGAGGCTCTCGCCTCGATACGGGCCCGCGCCATCGTCATGCCCGCCGAGAAGGACCTCTACTTCCCGCCCGAGGACGAGGCGTACGCCGTCGAGAGGATGCCGAACGCCGAGCTTCGGGTCATCCCCGGCGTGTGGGGACACTTCGCCGGAGGCGGTTTGAATGCCGAGGACACGAAGTTCATAGACGACGCTTTGAAGGAGTTGCTCGCGAGCTGATGAGGATAGTTCCGGTAAAAGACGCGCAGAGCAAGCAAGGACCAGAAGAATGGTTCACCGGCGAAGTCTGGATGGACCCGTCCCCCGCCGAGCCGCCGGAGGCCGGGGTCTTTCGAGTCCTCTTCGAGCCGGGCGCGAGGACGAACTGGCACACCCACCCCGAGGGGCAAATAATCCACATCGTGAGTGGACGCGGACGCGCCGGGACGGAGGACGGCTCCATCGTCGAGTTCGGCTCCGGCGACACCGTGTGCTTCGCGCCGGGGGAGAAACACTGGCACGGAGCCGCCCCCGATTCGTTCATGGTCCACGTCGCCATAAACCCGGCAACGACGAGCGACGGCGGCACGGAGTGGATGGAGTCCGTCACCGACGAGGAGTATGGAG
>JBOHBL010000919.1:0-1158 GCA_050698295.1 Rubrobacteraceae bacterium
CGGCGAGCGTGACGCCGACCAGAACCAGAACCACGGCGACGCCCGGAACGACGACGGCCCAGAGCGGTATCCCGAACCTCTCTCCAAATGTTCGGCTTTGTTGAATTAGCGCGGCGTCCGCGACGTCGAGAGTGAGCCCCTTCGGCTCGACGCGCTCTCCGTCCGCCGCTTCGAGGACGGACTCGAGGTCCTCTTCGAGATGCTCCACGATCCCCATCTCCAGCGCGTCCTCGGCGTTCTCGGAGGCGGCCTCGCGCACCGCGCTCTCGGCCCATTCCTCGTTTCGACCACGGTTTTCGGCGAGACCGGTTATGAGGGCGACCGAATCGTTTGTGACTTTATCTCCCAGAGTGCCGGGGATATCCTGTCCGAACATGGTCACCGGAGAGGCCGCGCCGAGCCTCGTGCCGGGAGCCATCGCCGCCACATCGCTCGCCATCACGATAAAAGTGCCGGCGCTGATCGCCGCCCCGCCGCGCGGGACGTGGACGATCACCGGCGTCTCATCGGCGCCGGTCATGGCTTCGATCATCCGCTCCGTCGAAGTCAAAGCCCCGCCGGGCGTGTCGAGCTCTATCGCCACGGCGGAGGCTTCGGACTCTTCCGCCTCAGAGATCACACGCTCCACGTAGTCCGCCGCCTGGCCGTTGATCTCCCCATCTATGGTCGCGACGAAGACCTCCTTTTCGCCGCTTTCCGCCTGCCCCAAACCGCACCCGACCATAAAAGCGACACAGAGCGCGAAAAGGACGAAAAAGCGTTTCATAAAAGGGATTCTACTATCGCGTCGGTTGGAGAAATAATACCGAATCCGCTCTATCGCTTCCCAGAGCCGCATTCGTCTTTCCCCGACTCCCGAACCCGCCGAGTATGGAACCCTTTACCCGGATTCGGTATTACAGTTGGTGGAGGGCCTGCTCCAGATCCCGAACAACGTCCTCGGGGTGTTCGATGCCGACGGAGAGCCGGATCAGGTTTTCTCTCACCCCGAGCTGCTCCCTCCTCGAAGGCGGCAACTCCCGGTGCGAGGCCGTCGCCGGATGCGTCGCCAGCGTGTAAATCTCACCCCGACTCGTCGCCCGAACGCACATCTCCAGCGAGTTCAAACACGCGAAAGCCGCCTCCCGTCCCTCCGCCGCAAGCTCTAAAGACACGAGC
>JBOHBL010000920.1:0-15742 GCA_050698295.1 Rubrobacteraceae bacterium
CGACGAAAGGATGGAAGGCTCCGATGGCGTTCGATCCGCCGCCGACGCATGCGACGATGGCGTCCGGGTCGCCGCCGAACTTCTCGCGTGTTTGCATCCCCATCTCGCGCCCGATCACGGTTTGAAGGTCGCGCACGATGCGCGGATACGGAGCCGGCCCGACGACGCTCCCGATGATGTAATGAGTGTCCTCCACATTCGCCACCCAATCCCGAATAGCCTCGCTCGTCGCGTCTTTGAGGGTGCGAGAACCGGAAAGCACCGGCCTCACCTCCGTCCCCATGAGCTTCATCCGCACGACATTCAATCTTTGGCGATGGGTGTCTTCCTCGCCCATATACACTACGCACTCTTTCCCATACAAAGCGGCGACGGCGGCGGTGGCGACGCCGTGTTGTCCGGCCCCGGTCTCCGCGATGATGCGTTTTTTGCCCATCCGGTCGGCGAGGAGTATTTGCCCGAGGGTATTGTTTATCTTGTGCGCGCCGGTGTGGGCGAGGTCTTCTCTTTTGAACCACACGTTCGCGCCGCCCCACTTCTTCGTGAGGCGTTCGGCGAGCATGAGCGGGGTCGGGCGTCCGACGAAGTCTTTGGCGAGGGCGTCGAGTTCCTCGATGAACTCCGGGTCGCTGCGGTATTTCTCGTATGCCTCTTCGAGTTCTTCGAGGGCGTATATGAGGGTTTCGGGGACGTATTTGCCGCCGTACGGGCCGAAGTATCCGCTATCCACTTTTTGCCGCACGCACAAACCTCCGAACCATGTCACCGTTCTTTATGCCGGGACTCACTTCGAGGGAACTCGAAGCGTCCACTCCGAAAGGCTCGAAAAACTCGATTGCCTCCCGAACATTCTCGGGACTGAGCCCCCCGGAGACGACGATGTTAGCACGTCCGCGAAGCGCCTTCGCCACCCGCCAGTCGAAACGTTCGCCCGTCCCTCCATAGACTTCCTTTCTCCACGCATCGAGCAAGAACAAGTCCGGCTCGAAAAGCTCCATCTCCCGGAGGGAATGTTCGTCCTTCACCCGCATCGCCTTTATGACCCTCAAACCCTTGTCGCGCAAAAGCAAAACGTCGTCCGGCCCCTCATCGCCGTGAAGCTGGACGAGATCGAGGCCGACCTCCGAAGCGATGCGAACCACCTCCTCCGGCGCCTCGTTCACGAACACGCCGACTTTCGAGACAGCGTCGGGAAGAGACGCGGAGATTTCCTTCGCCCGCTCGACACCCACTTTCCTCGGGCTTTCGGCGAAGACGAGTCCGATGGCGTCGGCGCCGGAGTCCGCCGCTGTCTCGGCATCTTCCGCTCTCGTCATGCCGCATACTTTTACGAAGGTCATGCGAGGGATTTTACTCTCTTTGGATGCGGCTATGGATCAAGCGCGTCCCAGCGGCACGACGTTCCAATCATCCGCCGCCACTCGTTCGAGGATGCGCCCGCCATTTAAAGAGAGTTCGTTCCAGCCAGCTTCGTTGATCCGCTCCATATGCTCCAGTTTGAGCCGATCACGGTCGAACATCCAGTATTTCATGTGGGGAAGCAGGTAGCGGAGGAACGCCATCCACTCAGCCTGGTTTATAGCGAGAGGGTTTCCTTGATAAAGAGCGACCTTTCCGGCATTGGCCGCAGCCGCCACGCCATGCGCGGTCAAGAGCATCGAGCGGTACTTCGCATCTCCGGCGACCATGAACTTCGTTTCACCATGCTCGGAATAATGTCGAACCATGATGTAGGCACGGAGGATGATCTCGATGACGGCGGGAGTGATTCCGCTGACGAGGAAATGCCGAAAGTCGTATCCGTTGAGGTACATCCACCGGGCGACCTCTCCCACCGAACGTCCTTTTTCGCCAAAGGATCCGAAGTTGATTCCTTGAAAAAGCGTCATGAAAGGTGCGGGCAGTCCGTCTGGCGTCGCCACATCGGAGATGAGGTGGCCGATGTGCTTCAAAATGGCTTCGACGAGCCGCACCATGAGATTCTCGTCTACGGGAGGATCGAATATCGCAGCCCCCGTGGGTCGGCTGAAAAACTCGTGGAGCATCGTACTTTTGCCATCGTACGAGAAACCCGTGATGGTTCCGCGAAGAATGTCGTGAACGCCGAAGACGAATCCCAGTACGGGGTCGTGGCCGAGCGATTGGAGTCTGTGGGTTCTGCCGCCCATACCGGGGATTCCTTCGAGTTCTCCGTCAACGATGGCGTGCTGTCTATCGTAAGGAGTTTTGCACGCATCTTCCAGACCTCTCGCCCAGTCTGCGAACCATCCTTCGGAGCGCCCCTTCGTCGTATCGTACTGTTTGAGCCAATCAGTCAAGGGGCTTACTGGCTGCCCTTTATATATTCCTGGATACTTCATCCTCGGTATGCGAACGAGCAGCAAATCCGAGAGCGCGGCAAGGATTCCGCTGGCGAAGACGAAGAGGTAATCCAGTTTGTCCCAGCGAAGGCTGACTTCGTATGACTCGCTTTTCAGCCGCTCGAAATCTCCGTCGGCGAGCATCGTGTCGAAGGGAGCGAGGGGATCGAGTCCTTCGTTGATCGCGAAGACGCGAGTTTGCCTTACGAAGTCATCCCAGTCGCGGTAGTTTATGCGCGCGAGTTCGGACGAGACTTCCTCCCTTTTGCGAGCGTAAAGACGGGGGATTTCGTCCGGGTCGAAGTCGTTGAGGTCTTCGGCGCGGAGGTGTTCGGATCCGGCTTCCAACTCGTCGAGGATCACCTCCAACTCGTGGATCTCACTCGGGTGGACACGATTTTGCTCGAAGTCGCGCTCCACGTCGTCGGTGGTTTGCTCGATCCTTTTGAGAAGCTCGGATTGAACTTGCAATGCCGTGCGAAGTTCCGCCTCGAATACGTCTCTCAACCGACTCACGCGCCTTCCGCGAGGTCTTCTTTGCGACGGACGAGGATCCTTTGCAAATTCCTGAGTCTCTCGTTTAGTTTCTCGACAGCCTCCTTGTTGGCCCGTGCGTCGGCGGCGTCCACTTGCATCTCCGTAATGCGCGAGATGAGATGATTGATCGTCTCTTGAAGATTCTCTATGGCGAGTTGCGCCTTCCGCTCCCGCTCGCGCTTGTGGGCTTCCTTCTTACGCTTGTTTCCCGTGTCGAGCAGCTTGTTGGCACCTATGAAAACCCCCGCCCCGATAAGCACGGCGACGCCGATCCCCGGAACCATCCCCAGCCCAAGACCGACCGCGGCCAATCCCGAAGAAATGCCCGCCGCGCTCAACCCGACGACCGACCCGGCATAGGAAACGGCAAGGATAGGCACACCCACCGCCGACAACCCCGAAGCGGCGGATTTCAGGACGTCTGCCGCGTGATTGTCGTCTATGCCGCGCTCGCGAACGTATCGCATCTTCTCCGCGGAATCCTTCATCGCCGCGACCTGCTCGTCGCTGACCCCCAAAACGATCTGCGTATACGCGATCGCGTTCTCTTCCTGCTGAAGAGACAGCCGATCCGCGACACTCACCTCGACAAGATTGAGCATGAGCGCGAAACGAATCGTTTCCGGCGCGTCGGCGAGACCTTTTAGGCAGTCCTCCAAAGCGGGTGGTTCGATCGCATAAGCATATAACTTGCGCCGTGCTTGCTCGGACATATCTTCCGTATCAAGCATCTCGTAAATCAACTCGAGTTCTTCGCGCTGGATCTGCCCATCCGCAGTAGCCATAGCAAAGAGACTTCCATAAAAGGAAACTCGTTGCTCATCAGAAAGCTGCTTCAGCGAGAAACTTTCTTTCTCTGTCATTCTCCTCCTCCACATAAGAAAGACGTGTATTCGTATTCCTCAGCAAGTATAAAGTTCGTCACGGACGGAAATCTACGGTTCCCGCCATACACTGAATTATTCCCTTGAAAAATCGAACGAATCAGCGAACGGCAGACATTTCGGAGACGAGACCCGGCTCCCGCATCGCCGCCTCACCCACGAGAACCGCGTCCGCCCCCGCGTCCCTCATCCGCCTCGCATCTTCGACGCTTTTTATCCCGCTCTCGGCGACGAGGGCCGCGCCTTCGAGACGCGGGGCGAGCTTCTCGAAGGTTCCGATGTCAGTCGAGAAGTCACGCAAATCGCGGTTGTTGACGCCGATGACCTCCGCCCCGGCTTCGAGGGCGAGGTTCGCCTCCCTCTCGTCGTGTATTTCGACGAGGGCCGTCAGGCCGAGCTTTTCGGCGAGCGCGATGTACTGTTCGAGCGAATCGGAGTCGAAGAGAGCGGCGATGAGCAGCACGGCGTCGGCGCGGGCTGCGGCTTCGAGGACCTGGACCTCGTCCACGGTGAAGTCTTTTCTGAGCACGGGGACAGAGGTATTCTCCCTCGCCGCGTCGAGGTCTTCGAGGGAGCCTTTGAAGCGATCCGGCTCGGTGAGGATGGAGAGGCAGCTCGCGCCGCACTCCTCGTAGAGTTTCCCTTGTTCCGACGGCTCGGCGTCCCGAATAAATCCTGCCGAAGGGGAGGCTCGCTTTATCTCGGAGATGACGGAGAGGCCGGGGTTTCGCAACGCGGCGGCGAAGTCGCGCTTCTCGAAGGTGGTTGCTTTTTCATAAAGAGCGTCGAGGTCCGTGGTTTCGCGCAGTTTTTCGGCGCGATCTCTCGCCGCTTGCGCGAGGTCGTCGAGGACGGTGGGGGTGGTCACAGGTCGCACCCCGCCCCAACGATCCCAGGCATCGAACGCCGCGCCGGGATAAGACGCGCCGCCAGCGCGTCTCTACGAGGGGGCGAAGATTCGAGGCGAAAGCGGCGAAAAGAGCTTCCCGACTCCCGGTTTTCCGGCATCATGCGCCTCCCTTCGCCCCGGCGAGACGCCGGGTCGTCTTTACGAACTCTTCGAGGGCGTCTCTGGCGGCTCCGTTCTCGATGGAGTCCTCCGCGAGGCGCACTCCTTCCTCGATGCTCTTCGACTTCCCGCCGACGTAGATGGCGGCTCCGGCGTTTAGAAGGATGACGTCGCGGGCGGCTCCGCTCTCTTCTCCGGCGAGAATATCGCGAAGAATCCTCGCGTTCGCGCGGGCGTCGCCGCCGAGCAGACCGTCCGGGGCGTGACGCGAAAGCCCGAAGTCCTCGGGCGAGACTTCGTATTCCTGGATCCCACCCTCTCCGACCTCCGCGACGAAAGTCTTCTCCGTCACGGTGACCTCGTCCATCCCGTCCGCGCCGTGGACGACGAGGGCTTTTTCGGCGCCGAGCCCGGCGAGCGATTCGGCGACGGGTCGGACGAACTCCCCGGCGAAGACCCCTATGAGCTGCCGCTTCGCTCCGGCGGGGTTGGTCAACGGACCAAGCAGGTTGAAGATCGTTCGGAACGGAAGCTCCGCTCGCACCGGAGCGACGAAGCGCATCGCCGGATGGTGGGTGCGGGCGAACATGAAGCCGATGCCGGAGGCGGCGATGCACCTGGAGACGAGTTCCGGTCCAAGCTCGATCTCCGCCCCGAGAGCCTCCAGAACGTCCGCGCTCCCGGCCCGGCTGGTCGCCGCCCGATTGCCGTGCTTGGCGATGGTGACGCCGGCTCCACGCGCAACGAAAGCGGCGGCGGTCGAGACGTTTATGGTCCCCTTCGCGTCGCCGCCGGTGCCGCACGTGTCCACCACGTCGTCGGGGGCGTCCACCTTCGCGGCGAACCGGCGCATCGCGCGGGCGAAACCGACTATCTCCGACACCGACTCGCCGCGGACCCGAAGGGCGGTCAGGAGGGCGGAAGCGGCTGCCGCCGGCACCGTTCCTTCCATGATCTCCTCCAGCGCCCGCTCCGCTTCGCCTTCGGTCAGGCGCTCTCCGGCGGCGGCCTTTCTCAAAGAGTCCCGGATCACCCGTCCTCCAGAAAGTTCCGAAGCAGATCATGCCCGCTCCGCGTCATGATGCTCTCGGGGTGAAACTGCACGCCCTCGACCGGAAGCTCGCGATGCCTCACCCCCATGATGGTTCCGTCGTCGGTCCTCGACGTGACGACGAGACACTCCGGCAAACTCTCCGGCTCGATGACGAGCGAGTGGTACCGGGTGGCCTCGAAGTCCTGTTCGAGACCTCTGTAGACCCCTTCGCCGTCGTGGTGAATCTTCGCGGTCTTCCCGTGTACGGGTTCGCCGCGCGCGATCTCCGCCCCGAAAGCCTGTCCGATGGATTGATGCCCCAGACAGACCCCGAGGATGGGCGTCACACCCGACAGCTTCTCGACCACCTCGACCGAGACCCCCGCTTCGTTCGGGGTGCATGGACCGGGCGAGACGACTATCCTATCCGGGTGGAGTTCGAGGACCTCGTCGGCTGTGATCTCATCGTTGCGCCTGACGACGACCTCCGCCCCAAGCTCGCCGAGATACTGGACGAGGTTGTACGTGAACGAGTCGTAGTTGTCTATGACGAGGACGCGCATGCTCCCGAGAATTCTAACGGATAAACCGCGAGGAAAGGAAACCCCATGACCCTGCTCCTTACCGAAACCGAAGTGACCGAACTGCTCGACATGCAGTCCATCGTCGATGCGGTCGAAGAGATCCTGCGCCAGCAAGCCGAAGGCAAGGCGACGAACCGCGCCCGCCGAAGGGTTTCCCTCCCCACAGGCGGCCTCAACGTGATGTTCGCGGGAGCGCCACAGATCGGGGCTCTCGGACTGAAGGCGTACACGGTGGCGAAGACCGGGGCGCGTTTTTACACGATGCTCTTCGACCCGGAGTCGGGTGAACTCCTCTCCATCATCCAGTCGGACAAGCTCGGACAGCTCCGAACCGGAGCGGCGAGCGGCGTGGCGACGAAATATCTTGCGCGCGACGACGCGAAGACGTTGGGACTCTACGGTTCGGGGTGGCAGGCCGAAAGTCAGCTCGAAGCCATTGCCGCCGTGAAGGACCTCGAACGGGTCATCGTCTACAGTCGGAAGGAGGAATCAAGAAAAAAGTTCGCGGAGAAGATGGGCGGAAGGCTCGGGATGGAGATCGAGACGACGCACTCTCCCGAAGAACCCGCCGCGCAGGACATCGTGGTGACGATGACCTCCTCGAAGGAGCCGGTGCTCTTCGGCGAGTGGCTCAAGCCCGGAGCGCACGTCAACGTCGCGGGGTCCAACTTCCTGTTCAAGAGCGAGATCGACCGCGACGTTATAAAACGAGCAAACTTCGTCTGCGTCGACTCGAAGGAGGAACTCGGCCTCGAAGCCGGGGATTTGATGCTCCCTCTGGAGACCGGCTCCCTCCTCCCCGAAGCCGTCCACGAACTCGGAGGGGTCATCGCCGGACAACTCAAAGGACGAACTTCCCCTGATGACATCACCGTCTTCGCGAGCCAGGGAATCGCCCTCGAAGACATGGCCGCCGCGCGAATCGTCTACGAGCGCGCCGTCGAGAAAGAGGTAGGTCGCGAGATCGAGTTCTAAGCATCTCCAACTTGAATATGAGAGAAGATGTCCTGGGGGTGCGGGCATCCTGCCCGCATGAGAGCAGGTGCGTGTATCGCGGGCCCCCGCGCCCCCAGGGGTGATCCATACTCATCAAACTCGGTTTGGAGATGCTTGGCTGAGACGCGCGGTCTGCCGTCGGGCAAGCCGCTTCACGGACTCGCCGTCGAACCTCGAATTACGAGCCGGGTCGGGAGGACCTCCGGCTCTCCGGGGTCTTCGCCTTCGAGGAGCGCGACGAGCTTTCGTCCGGCCTTGAGTCCCTTCTCGACGTGCGGCTGATACACGGTGGTGAGCGGCGGCGTCGAACGCGCGGCCTCCGACACGTCGTCGAAACCAACCACGGAGAGGTCTTCGGGGATGGAGAGCCCGAGCTCCTTCGCGGCCTCGATGACGCCGAAGGCGAGCTGGTCGCTCAAAGCGAGGATCGCACTCGGACGCGGGTCTCTGGCGAGAAGGGCTTTGGCGGCGGCCTTTCCTTCTTCGGGGGTGTTTTTTGGACACTCGTAGAGGGGCACGTCTTTCCAGGGGACCCCGACGCCTTCGACCGCGGTTTTGTATCCCCGCAGCCGGGAGCGCGTGTCCTCGTTGCTGGCGCTCTCCTGTCTGGCGAGATCTGCTAATCCCCTGTCGGGCTCCAAAGTGAGCTTGAAGGAGACGACGCCGAAGCGCCGGTGACCGAGTTCGACGAGGTGTTCGGCGGCGGCCCTCGCCCCGCCCTCGTCGTCTATGCCGATGGAGGCGACGCTCTCGCGCGAGGGGTCGTCCACGAGGATCATCGGCAACCCGCGCTCGATGGCGGCGCCTATGAGAGGATCGTCGGCGGACACGCAATACACCACGAACCCGTCCACCGCCGCCGAAAGCACCACGTCCGTCTCCCTGCCGGACCGGGGACCGCTGGGAACGAGAAAGAGCCTGAGCTCCGCTTCCTCCGCCGCGAGCGACACCCCTTCGAGGAACATCACCGCCGCCGGGTCGGTGAAGGCGTACGAGAGACGATCCGTGTACAAAACCCCGATCGCCCCCGCCCGCCGCGTCCGCAAACTCCTCCCCAACGGGTCCGGCCCCGAATACCCAAGCCGCTTCGCCGCCTCGAGGATCCTGACCCGAAGCTCCTCCGACAGCTGATCAGGGCGGTTGTAAGCGTTCGATGCCGTCGCTACCGATACCCCAACCTCCGCCGCAACCTCCCTCAAAGTCGCCCGACGCCGCGGACTTTTTTTCGATTTCGGGTTGACTCCCATGATCGAGATGATACCATGACTGAAACGTTTAAGTAAAACGTTTCAGTAAGTTTGTTGGATGAAAGAGAGGCAGCTTTATGTATGGCGGGTTGACGTTATTGGAGAGGGTGGATCTCGACTTCACCCGCGCTCGTCGAAGGGCTTTTTGGGGCAGTTTGGCGAGGCGTTTGGGGTTTGGTTCGGGGCGGGACGTTTTGCTCGACTTCGAGGAAACGAGGAAGAAGCTGGGAGCGATAAGCGAGCGGAAGCTGGGACGGAAGACGGTCGAGGTTTCGAAGATAGTCGGGAGCGTTGGGCGGAGCGGGGACTTCGATCGGGATTTCATGCCGGTAAAGGCGAGGCTTCGGAAGAAATGGGAGCATGTGGATCGGGGGTTTCACCGGGGTAAAGAGTCGCGGTTGGTGAGTCTGTTCAAGATCGGGGATGATTACTACGTGAGCGACGGGAACCATCGCGTCTCGGTGGCGCGGTTTCACGGGGTCGAGATGATCGACGCCGAAGTAGTAGAGTTCCGTCCGCTCCCGAACGCGGCGAGCAATACGGCGGCGCGGCGGACTATGGCGGCCGAGAAAGTCTGAGGGAAGGTCATGGAGCAGACCGTCGAAGACTGGTGGCGAAAGGGTGTTATATATCAGGTCTATCCGCGCTCGTTCGCCGACTCGGACGGCGACGGAGTGGGAGACCTCCCCGGCATAACCGCAAAGCTCGAATACCTCGCGTGGCTCGGGATGGACGCGGTGTGGATGTCCCCGATCTTCCCCTCCCCGATGGCCGACTTCGGCTACGACGTCTCGGACTATACGGACATCCATCCGATGTTCGGGACGCTCAAAGACTTCGATAAACTCGTCGAAAAGGCGCATAGTCTCGGGCTCAAAGTCATCCTCGACTACGTCCCGAACCACACCTCCGACGAGCACGAGTGGTTCGTCGAGTCGATATCTTCGAGGGAAAACCCGAAGCGGGACTGGTACATCTGGCGCGACGCGAAGCCGGACGGTTCGCCGCCGAACAACTGGGAGAGCTACTTCGGAGGTTCGGCCTGGGAGTGGGACGAGGCGACAGAGCAATACTATCTACATCTCTTCGACAAAAAGCAGTCGGATTTGAACTGGAGAAACCCGGCGGTGCGCGAGGCGATGTACGACGCGATGCGCTTCTGGTTCGAGCGGGGCGTGGATGGGTTCCGCATAGACGTTTTGTGGCTCCTCATAAAAGACGAGCGTTTCCGGGACAACCCGGTGAACGAGGCGTGGAAAGACGGAGATCGGCTCTCTGGCCGTCAGACGCGCATCTATTCCGAAGACAGGCCCGAGACCCTGGAGATAGTGCGCGAAATGCGCGCAGTCGCCGAGGAATACGAAGAGAGCCGGGTACTCGTCGGAGAGATATATTTGCCGGTCGAGCGCCTCGTGGCGTACTACGGCGAGAAGCTCGACGGCGCGCAGCTTCCATTCAACTTCGGGCTCGCGCTCCTCGAAGACTGGAGCGCGAAGTCCGTGAGGAAGCTCGTGGACGAATACGAAGCCGCGCTGCCCGAGGGCGCGTGGCCCAACTGGGTACTCGGAAACCACGACAGACCCCGCATAGCGAGCCGCGTCGGGATGGAAAAGGAGCGGCTGGCCCAGATGCTCCTGCTCACGTTGCGAGGGACGCCGACCTGTTATTACGGGGAGGAAATCGGCATGAAAAACGTCGAGGTCCCGCCCGAGAAAGTCCACGACCCGCAAGGGAAAGTCCACGAGGGATACGGTCGCGACCCGTACCGGACCCCGATGCAGTGGAACGACGAAAAAAACGCGGGCTTCTCCAAAGCCGAACCGTGGCTCCCCGTCTCGAAGGACCACGAAACGAATAACGTGGAGGCGCAGCGCAACGATCCCGCCTCCCCGCTCACCCTCTTCCGCCGCCTCGTCGAGCTGCGAAAAGAAACGCCCGCGCTCCATTCGGGATCGTACGCCGCGCTCGACGGCATGCCGGAAGGATGCTTCGCATACGTTCGTAAGCGCGGCGGAGAAAAAATACTCGTCCTCCTCAACTTCTCCGGGGAAGAAAAGACCGCGCCGCTCCCGGAAGGCGAGTGGACCGTCCTGCTCTCCACCCGTCTCGACCGGGAAGAGGAGGCGCGCGCTACCGCTCGTCTGAGTCCTTACGAAGGGCTGGTGATGGGTCGGGGATGACGGAAGTAAAAGCCGCCAGAGTCGCCGTTCTTTCCATCTTCTTCCTCAACGGGTTCGGGTTCGCCAACTGGGTGGTGAGGATACCGGCGGTCAAGGGAAATCTGGAACTCAGCGAGGGTTTGCTCGGGGTCGCGTTGCTCGCGGTCGCCGTCGGGTCGCTCGTGGCGATGCCGAGCGTGGGCGGTCTCATCTCGCGTTTCGGGAGCCGTCCCGTGGTGTGGACGACGGCGATGCTGTTCTCGATCTCGCTCGCGGTCCCGGCTCTCGCCCCGAACCTTCCGGCGCTCATGGCCGCGCTCTTTTTGTTCGGGGTCGCCGGGGGGAGCCTCGACGTCTCGATGAACGCCCAGGCCGTCGCGGTCGAGAAAGAGTATCGACGACCCATAATGTCCTCCTTTCACGCCTTCTTCAGCCTGGGCGGCCTCGTCGGCGCCGTCGCGGGCGGTCTCGTCGCCGCGCTCGGCGTCGGGGTCGCCAGCCACCTCTTCGGCATGGCGCTCCTCACGCTCGCCGCGATGTTCGTCGCCTGCCGCAAACTCCTCCCCGCCACCGCCGACGTCTCCAACGGAGGACCGGCTTTCGCGAGACCGACGAAAGCGCTCCTCGGCCTCGGAATTATTTCCTTCTGCGTCCTCGTCGGAGAAGGCGCGATGGCCGACTGGAGCGCGGTGTACCTGAACGGGACCCTCGGAACCGGACCCGGTTTCGCCGCCGCCGGTTTCGCCGTGTTCTCGCTCACGATGACCATAGGGAGGTTCACCGGGGATTGGATGATGGCGAAGCTCGGAGCAAAAACGGTCGTGAGGAGCGGCGCGGCGGTCGCGGCGCTCGGACTCGGGGTCTCACTCGCCGCGGGGAATCAGTACCTGGCCCTCGTCGGTTTCGGGTGCGCGGGGATCGGGTTCTCCATCATCTTTCCCGCCGCCCTTTCCGCCGCCGGAAACTCGAAGGAGACGCCTCCCGGTCCCGCGCTGGCCGCCGTCGCGTCAGCCGGATACTTCGGGTTCCTCGTCGGCCCGCCCTCGATAGGTTTCGCCGCCGAACTCGTCGGACTCGGAGGCGCGCTCTTCATCGTCGTCATCCTGAGCGCGGTCGTGGTCCTCCTCGCCGGAGCCGTCGTGAAGTCAGGGAAGCCGGGCTGACAGCGGGTTGCGGAAGTACGGGCTTCCCGGCCCGCCATCACTCATTCTCGCCGGTCTGGTATCTTGTGTTTCCAACAACGAGAAAGGGGGAGAGACCATTGCATCGTCTCCCACGGGCCTGGGGCGCCGCGCGAGATCCCGGCATGCGTCGAGAGAAAACGTGATGCTTTCATCCTCCGTCGCGGACATCGTAAAGAGGGATCCCACCCTTCCGGGGCTGGCTACCCTGCTGGACCCCGACGCCTTCGCCGGCAAGCTGCGGTCCTCCCTGCCCGACCGCGACGTGAGGACAGCCGATATCACCTACGTGAAATACAGGCCCGGCGAGAGTTGCCTGGTCGGATATCGCATCGAGGCCGGTGAATCGGTCACGGAAGCCTACGCCAAAGCGTATCCCCGATCCGACGCCGACCGCAGGCTCCGGAGGGCGCGTGAGGAGACGGGCGTCCCCGGTCCCCTCGGTCCCGGACGCCTCGCGCTGGAAGACCTCGCCGCCGTCGTGTCCGTCTTCCCGAACGACGGGAGGGTGAAGGCGCTCTCTCGCGTGGAGGACCCGGACTCGCGCCGGCGTCTGCTCCGCGAGTCGCTCCCCGACCGCCCAGATCTCCGGGAAGGCGCGCTGAAGAGGATCGCGTACAAACCCGAGCGCCGCTGCGTCGCCGCACTGCTCACCGAGGACGGGCCGCAGGCGGTCCTGAAGATGCACACCAGGCACAGCTACCCGACGCGACGCGGCAACGCGGAGGCGTTCGTGGCGCGCGGACCTCTCGGGCTCGCGGCAAAACTGGGGCACTCCGACCACTACCGAACCGTCGTCTCCGAGTGGCTGACGGATCGCCCATTGGGGGAAGAGATATCGACCCCCACGCTGGACGCCGGGGCGGTGGAGACGGTCGGCGCGGCCCTGGCGGAGCTGCACGCCCAGGAACCCAGGTGGCTGGCGGGCCTGACGCGCGCGGCGGAAGCGGAAGCCTTGCTCGCCGAAGCCGCGTGGCTGGAAGCGGTCTGCCCCTGGCTCGCCGGAGGGGCCGACGAACTCGCCCGCCGCCTCTGCGGTCATCTCGTGGATGCGCCGCCGGTGGACGGGCCGGTCCACGGCGACTTCCACGTCAGGCAGATCCTGCTCAAAGACGACCATTCGGGCGCGGCCATCCTCGACTTCGACGGGGCCTTTCGCGGGGACCCCGCCACCGACCTCGGCAACTTCGTCGCGCACCTCGAACGCGACGCCCTGCGAGGCAGGTTCCCTCCGCGGCGGGTGGCTCCGATCCGGGACGCGCTCCTGGAAGGCTACCGGGCCGCCACGCGGCGCTCCGTCCCGCCGCGCGTCGATCTCTACGCGGCGGTCGGCCTCTACCGCCTCGCGCCCCGCTTTTTCCGCTACAACGAACCCGGCTGGCCCGAAAAGACCACAGAGCTTCTGAAACGGGCCGAAGAGGTCCTCGACGAAGCTCCCGCCTCCGGCAAAGGTCGGTAACGCCCTCGAACAAAGCGCCGCCCAACGCGGGTACAATGGCAAACTCGAAAGCGCGAACCGACGGGAGGAAGGTATTGACCGAAGAAACATCGCGGAAATCCGGAGGCGCCTACGAGCCCATCGGAGAAGCCGAACTCACGGATCACGACGACCGGACCCTGCGCTTCAAAGCCGGCTCGACTACCGTCGAAGTCGCCGCCCTCGCCCCGGACCTCTTCCGCGTCGGCGCGTTCCCCAACGGAAGAGTCCCCAACTACGACTCCGAGGCGATAGCGAAGTCTGGCTGGGAGACCGGCGCGACTTCGATGGAAAAATCCGGCGCCGGCTTCACCCTCTCCACCAGAGAAGCCGCGGCGGAGATAGCCACGAACCCGCTCAGGATAAGTTTCACCGACTCCTCCGGGCGCGTCTTTGCCGACGACGACGAGGACCTCGGGATGGGTTTCTTCCGCACCGCTGGCTCCGACGTGTTCACCAAACCTCTTGGGGACGCCGTCAAGCTCCACAAGCGGCGCGAGGAAGGCGAGAGGTTCTTCGGGTGCGGAGAGCGAACGGGCGGGCTGGAGAAGACGGGTTCGCATCAGGTCTTCTGGAACGTGGACCCGCCCTCCGGGCACACAGCCTCGTTCAACAACATCTACTCCTCCGTCCCGTTCACGCTCTCGATGAGGGACGGAAAAGCCCACGGCCTCCTTTTCGACAACACCCACAGAGTCGAATTCGACCTCGGGAAAAAGAACGCGGAGCATGCCACTTACGAAGCCCGCGGCGGAGACCTCGTCTACTACGTGTTTTGCGGACCAACCCCGAGACGAGTCCTCGAACGGTACACCCAGCTCACCGGACGGACCCCCATGCCTCCCCTCTGGTCGCTCGGCAACCAGCAGTGCCGCTGGAGCTACGAGACGGCGGACGAGGTCAGGGAGATAGCAAATCAATTCCGCCAGCGCGACATCCCCTGCGACGTCGTCTACTTCGACATCGACTACATGGACGGATACCGCGTCTTCACCTGGAACGACGAGGACTTCCCGGAACCCGAAAAACTCATCTCCGACCTGAAACAAGACGGCTTCCGCGTCGTCACCATTGTGGACCCCGGTGTGAAGGTGGACGAGAATTATTCCGTCTATACGGAAGGACGCGAACACGACTTTCTCTGCAAGACCGTCGAAGGCGACGAGTACAACAACGTAGTCTGGCCGGGGATGTGCGCCTTCCCGGACTTCACGAACGCGGAGGCCCGCGAGTGGTGGGGAGAAAACCACAGGACTCTTCTCGACGCCGGGGTGGCCGGAATATGGTGCGACATGAACGAGCCCTCGCTGTTCGTGCCGCGCCAGTCCACGATGCCCGACGACGTCGTCCATCCCGGCGACGGAGAGGCGAAGTTCCATGCCCAAATACACAACACCTACGGCTCGCTCATGGCGAAGGCGACGCGGGAAGGCTTGCTGAAACTGCGGCCCGAAGGGCGTCCGTTCGTGATCTCTCGCGCTGGGTACGCGGGGCTCCAGCGGCACGCGATGCAGTGGACCGGCGACAACTCCTCGTGGTGGGAACACCTGTGGATGTGCATGCCGCAGCTGCAGAACCTGGGTCTCTCGGGGATCGCGTGGGCCGGAGTGGACATCGGCGGCTTCTTCGACGACTCCAGTGGCGAACTGTTGGCGCGCTGGACCGAGTTCGGGGTGTTTCAGCCTTTCTGCCGGAACCACTCAGCCAAAGGCACCATTTCCCAGGAGCCGTGGTCGTTCGGGGAGCCGTACGAGACGGTTTGCCGCCGGATGATAAAGCTCAGGATGCGCCTCCTCCCCTACCTTTACACGCTCTTCGAGGAGTGCCACCGCACCGGAGCCCCGATCCTCCGTCCCCTCCTCTTCGAATACCCGGAGGACGAGACGACCTACGCCCTGGATGATGAATTCCTGCTCGGAGACGCGCTGCTCGTGGCCCCGATCACACGCCCCGGCATCGACCACCGCTCGGTTTACCTCCCCGAAGGGACATGGTTCCACTTCTGGACGGGAGAGAAGTTCTACGGAAAACAACACATCCTCGCCCACGCCCCGCTCGGTCAACCGACGATCTACGTAAAGGCGAACGAGGCCATCCCGATGGGTCCGGACAAAAACCACACCGGAGAGAACCTCGACGCGCCGATCACATACCTCGTCTACCCGGCGGAAGGCTCGGGCGAGTCGGCTCTTTACGAGGACGCCGGGGACGGCTTCACTCACGAGAACGGGGAGTATGCCAGGCGGAAGGTCTCGTGCGAAAGGTCGGGCGACAC